>NZ_JALW01000065.1:0-62603 GCF_000710795.1 Enterobacter sp. T1-1
CCGCCACCCGACAAAATAATATCTCTGCGGCCTGATGCCCTCACCCCAACCCTCTCCCACAGGGAGAGGGAGAAAACCGGGGTTAGCTCAGCAGCGTAAACGCAATCATCCCGACAATCGCACCCGTAGTGCCGAGGATAGTTTCCATCAGCGTCCAGGTTTTCAGGGTTTGCGCTTCGGTCGCACCGGTAAATTTACCGAACAGCCAGAAGCCCGCATCGTTCACGTGCGACACCACAATCGAACCACCCGCGATACAGATAGACAGCGCCGCCATCTGCGCACCGGAATAGTTCAGCTGTTCAATCACCGGCATCACCAGGCCAACAGCCGTTAAACAGGCAACGGTCGCGGAGCCCTGAATGATACGCACCGCCGCCGCCAGCACAAAGCAGGTGACCGCGATGGGCAGTCCCATTCCGGTCAGCGCTTCACCCAGCGCCGGACCGACGCCTGAATCCACCAGCACCTGCTTGAACACGCCACCCGCACCGATCACCAGCAGGATAATGCCCGCTGGCTGCAGCGCAGCACCGCAGATTTCCATCACGCGGTCTTTCGGCATCCCCTGACGCATCGCCAGGCCATAAATCGCCACCAGACACGCCACCAGAATTGCCGTGAACGGGTGACCGATAAATTCGAACCATTCGTACGCGGTAGAGCCCACCGGTACAAAGCGCGCGGCAATGGTTTTCAAACCCACCAGCACCAGCGGCAGCAGGATCAGAGACAGGCTGAAGCCGAAGGACGGCATTTTACCTTCGCCCAGGTGCGGCTCGGTAATATCATCAGGAATATGCAGTTCAACGTAGCGGCTGATGAAGTTGCCCCACAGCGGACCGGCGATAATCATTCCCGGGATTGCCGCGCACAGGCCAATCAGGATCATCCAGCCAAAGTCGGCGTGCATCTGGGAAGCCAGCAGCATCGGCGCAGGCCCCGGCAGCAGAAACGCCGCCGCCGCGGCCACACCCGCAAACAGCGGAATAACCAGCTTCACAAGGTTAGTACCGGTATGGCGCGCCATGGAGAACGCCACGCTAATCAGCAACACCACGGCCACTTCAAAGAACAACGGCAGCGCGCAGATCAGACCGGCCAGCCCAATCGCATAGTGTGCACGACTGTGACCAAACGATTTCAGCATCTTGACGGCAATCTGGTCGACCGCGCCCGTCTCATGCAGGATCTTGCCAAACATCGCGCCCAGCGCGACCACAATAGCCAGGAAGCCCAGTGTGCCCCCCATCCCTTTTTCCATCGTCGCAGCGATCTTGTCGAGCGGCATACCGGAAAAGAGACCTGCACCAATAGAAACCACCATCAAAGCAACAAAAGCATGCATACGCGCTTTCATCACTAAAAACAGCAGCAGCAATACCGAACCCACTGCTGTCAAAACTAGCGTTAATGTACTCAAAACTTACTGCCTTTTATTAATGACCTCGATGGTGCTGGCAACAACACCCTCCAGTGACTGATCGATATCAACCACTAAGACGTCTTTTTCATCTTCACCTGGCTCCTGCAGCGCTTCGAACTGTGTGACCAGCATCTGGGTTTTGAAGAAGTGGCCTTTGCGCGCATTGAGACGGCTTTCGATGACGTCGAAATCGCCTTTCAGGTAGATGAAAGAGAGGTTCGGGTTGCCGTCACGCAGCAGATCGCGGTAGGTTTTTTTCAGCGCAGAGCAGACGATCAGGGAAACTTTATTGGTGCGCTGCATGGCAAACGCGGCATCGTTCAGCGCCTGTAACCACGGTTTACGGTCGTCGTCGTTCAGCGGCTCGCCGGAGGCCATCTTCATGATGTTGCTGCGCGGATGGAGGAAGTCGCCATCAAGAAACGCCGCATTAAGTTGATGCGCCACTTCGCTTGCCACGGCAGATTTACCGCTACCGGAAACGCCCATCAGGACGTAAACGTGGTGATCATGATTAGTCGTGCTCAAAGGGTGTCCCTCAGTCAATTGTTACGGGTAACAGTTATCGGTAACATTGTCCTGCCGGGGCAAAAGAGAAGCAATATCCAAACGTGCGCGATGTGAATAAGTGTGAGCTACTTCAAATTTGTCGGATTAAATAGATCCACCCGGTGACAAGGTGAAACCTAAATCTAACATTTTTGGCGTAACCGCTTCACCGCGAATGCGCGCCAGCAGGCGTTCTGCGCCAATGCGACCCATGCGTTCACGCGGTGTCAGGACGCTCGCCAGACGCGGCTCCATCACCTGGCCGATGTCATGGCCGTGGAAACCGGCTATCGCCATATCATCGGGGATCTTCAGCCCCAGACGCTGGCATTCGAACGCTGCACCGACCGCAAGGTCATCGTTGGTACAGAAAATACCGTCCAGTTGTGGATACTCGCGCCGTGCCTGCCGCATCAGCTCAATACCCGACGTATAGGAAGAGGACTGCTCCACCATCACGCTGTACGGGGTTAAATTTGCGTCAAGCATCGCCTGCTCGTATCCCTTCTGTTTGATGATAGTACGTTCATCAAGACGCGCACCCAGGTAGGCGATATGACGATGACCGCGCGCGATGATCGCCGCCGTCATCTGCCGCGCCGCTTCGAAGTTGTCAAAACCCACGGCAATATCAAGGCACGGCGACTGGCTGTCCATCAGTTCCACCACCGGTATCCCGGCCACTTCGATCATCTTCAGCGTACGGGGGGTGTGAGTACGTTCAGTTAAAATCAGGCCATCGATGTTCCAGGAAAGCATCGATTCAAGACGTTCTTCTTCCAGTTCCGGTTTGTAGCCGTAGTGTGCCAGCATGGTCTGGTAACCAAACGCATCCGTGACGCTTTCAATACCGCGCAACACTTCGGCAAAGACCTGGTTAGTTAAAGAAGGCAGGAGGACGCCCACCGCACGACTGGTGGCATTAGAAAGAATATCGGGTGCGCGGTTGGGGATATAACCCAGTTCATCGAGAGCAGCGGCAATCTTGCCACGCAACGCTACGGAAACCTGTTCCGGGTTACGTAAAAAACGGCTGACCGTCATTTTGGTCACACCAACACGATCGGCGACATCCTGAAGTACGGGGCGTTTCTTTTTCATCGTCCTGAGAAATCTTGAAGAGAGAGATTTGCTCAGTTTATCACGGACAAAGCCCATCCTTCCCCTGTCAAAGGGAAGGATGGGCATTTATTTATGATTTATTACACCGGTGGCAGATCAAACAGCAGAATTTCACTTTCGCTGTCGGCATGCACGGAGAGCGCTTGCTCATCCCAGATGGCCAGACCATCCGCCGTTGTCGCTTTGGTGCCGTTGATGGACACTTCACCTTTCACCACCTGGATCCAGACGCGGCGGTTCGCGGCGATCTGGTGTACAGACTGTTCGTCTTTCGCCAGCGCCCAGCGGTACAGTTCCATATCCTGATGCACTTTCAGCGAACCTTCACGCGCATCCGGGGAGAGCACCAGCTGTTTGCCCTGTTTGGCGTCGAAGCGGCGCTGCTCGTAGCGCGGCGTGATGCCGGTTTCTTCTGGAATGATCCAGATTTGATACAGGTGCAGTTTTTCCGTTTTGCTCGGGTTGTACTCCGAGTGACGAACACCGGTACCCGCACTCATGATCTGGAACTCGCCCGCCGGAACCTGCTCTTTGTTGCCCATGCTGTCCTGGTGCTCAACCGCCCCTTCCAGCACATAGGTCAGGATTTCCATGTCTTTATGCGGGTGGGTACCAAAGCCCTGGCCTGCATCAATCACGTCATCGTTAATCACGCGCAGTGCGGAGAAGCCCATGAAGTTCGGGTCGTAGTAGTCGGCAAACGAGAATGAATGCCATGAGTCCAGCCAGCCATGATTCGCGTGACCACGTTCGTTTGCTTTGCGTAAGTAGATCATTGTTTTCACCCTCAGTTCGTTTCGATGGAGTAAGTGTGGACGCAAACAGCCTGGGATCATAGAGGGTGAAAATTGACTCCTCTGTTCAAAAATTATGAACAAGTGTAGAGGAGCCATTTTTGCTTATTTCGCAAGGGTTACCGTGGCAGGAGAAGCCTGTTCGAAGGCCCGTTCGAGGATTTCGAGGTTGGTCAGAACGTCAGATTCCTTGACGTAATTCGCCACGCCGCGGGTCAGGGTTGCATGCAGCGCGTCGTAGACGCGACCATAGTCGCCGGTTTCAGGCGTCAGCTCTTCTCTGACCGTCACACCTTCTGCGTTCACATACTCCAGTACGCCAACCGAATCATCCGCCGCAAAGCCCGCTTCACCCGGCATGATATTGGCCTTCAGGCTGGTCTCCTGCTGATCGATACCGTACTTGATAAACGAACCTTTCGTGCCGTGAACGATAAATTTCGGGTAGTCGATTTTCACCAGATGGCTGGTTTTAACGATGGCTTTCAGGTCGCCGTAGAACAGCTGCGCTTCAAAAGTATCGTCCGGGTTGGCTTTATTACGCAGGCTGCGAATGTCATACGCCACGTGGTCCGGGCGGCCAAACAGGGAGATGATTTGGTCCATGGTATGGACGCCAAGACCGTAGAAGGAACCGTCCTGCGGCAGGCCGGGTTTGGTCTCCGCCACTGGGCGGTAATAGTCAAAATGGCTTTCCATTTCGACGATGTCGCCAAGCTTGCCGCTCTCAATCGCCTTTTTCGCCGTCAGGAAGCAGCTGTCGAAGCGACGGTTCTGATACGGCGTGACGGTCAGCCCTTTGCTTTTCGCCAGTGCGAAGAGGGTTTTCGCTTCAGCGATGGTCGGGGTGAAGGGTTTTTCTACCAGCACGTTTTTACCCGCCTCGAGCGCGCGTTTCGCATAGTCGAAATGGCTGTCGGCATGGGTACAGACGATGACCAGTGTAATCTGCGGGTCGCCCAGTACTTCATTGAGATCGCTGGTGAAATGAATATGGGAATACTGCGGAGACTGCTCTTCCGGCTTCGCGCTGCGGCGGTAGATATGCGCCACATGCCAGCTGTCTTTACGGTTGAGAACATACGGAAGGTGATAGCGGGTCGTACTTTTACCAAATCCAATAAATGCGCAATGTAAGGTCATAGCTCAGTCCTTTTGGAAGGTTACTGGGTTTTACCATAGCGCATGTTTTGCCCTCACCCCAGCCCTCTCCCACGGGGAGAGGGCGAAAATGGACAAAAAAAAGCCAGCTAAAAGCTGGCTAAAGTAATACTGGAAGCAATGTGAGCAATGTCGTGCTTTCAGGTTCCCGTAGTGGTCTTCCTGAATGCAGAGCAATAATAATCATTCTCATTCGCACTTGTCCAATACTTTTTGCAAAAAATAGCGGTTGACTCAAATTTCAAAGTCACTGATGTTGGAAAGGATGTTTAACTGACTGAGGAATAAGGAATGAGTGAGATAGTGATACGCCATGCGGAACCGAAAGATTATGACGCCATTCGTCAGATCCACGCCCAGCCGGAGGTGTACCACAACACGCTACAGGTTCCTCATCCCTCTGAGCAGATGTGGCAAGAGCGGCTATCCGACCAGCCGGGCATTAAACAGCTGGTCGCATGTATCGACGGCACCGTTGCCGGACACCTGTGCATCGCCGTTGCGCAACGCCCGCGCCGCAGCCATGTGGCTGATTTTGGGATCTGTGTAGGCGCGCAGTGGCAAAACCGGGGCGTTGCCAGCGCACTGATGCGCACCATGATTGATATGTGCGATAACTGGCTGCGCGTTGACCGCATTGAGCTGACGGTGTTTGTCGATAACGAGCCGGCGATTGCGGTGTACAAAAAACACGGATTTGAGATTGAAGGCACAGGCAAGCGTTATGCCCTGCGCAACGGCGAGTATGTGGATGCGTATTATATGGCGCGAATGAAGTAGTTTGTTGCCCTCACCCTAACCCTCTCCCACCGGGAGAGGGAATTACACAACAGATTAATACCCCGCCGTTAAATCATCCACCGACCGCGGGTCTGACGCGCCAAACAGCGCCCCGTCCGGCCCCACCATAATGCTCTGGGTGCTGCCCATCGCCTCTTTCACCGCTACCTTCTGTCCGCGCTGCTCCAGTAGTTTGAGGGTGTCCGGGCTAAAGCCCTTCTCGACGCGCAGTTCATCCGGCAGCCACTGATGATGGAAGCGTGGGGCGTTGGTCGCCTCCGCCACGTTCATACCAAAATCGATACTGTTCACCACCATCTGCAGCACGGTGGTGATAATTCGGCTGCCGCCGGGGCTGCCGGTTACCAGCCAGGTTTTGCCGTCTTTCACCACAATGGTTGGTGACATCGACGACAGCGGACGTTTCTTCGGCCCCACCGCGTTGGCATCCCCACCGACCAGCCCGTAGACGTTCGGTACGCCCGGTTTGGCAGAGAAGTCATCCATCTCGTTGTTCAGCAGAATGCCGCTGTTGCCCGCCACAATCCCGGTTCCAAAGGTGGTATTGAGCGTATAGGTAACCGCCACCGCGTTACCGTCTTTATCCACCACCGAGAAGTGGGTGGTCTGGTTACTTTCATACGGTGCCAGCTTGCCGGGGCGGATCTCGCTCGACGGCTTAGCCTTATTGATGTCGATCTGATCGGCAATGGATTTGGCATACGCTTTGTTGGTCAGCGCCTGCCACGGCACCTTCACAAAGTCCGGGTCGCCAAGGTATTCCGAGCGGTCGGCATAGGCGCGTTTTTCCGCCTCGGCCATCACCTGCATGGCATCGGCACTGCCGAAGCCAAACTTGTGCATATCGAAGTTTTCCAGAATATTGAGGATCTGCACGATGTGGATCCCGCCGGAGGACGGTGGCGGCATGGAGAAGACCTCATAGCCACGGTAGGTGCCGCTAATTGGCTCGCGCTCCACCGCCTTATACTCTGCCAGATCCGCTTTGGTAATGAGCCCGCCGTTCTTTTGCATCTCTTCGGCAATCTGGTCGGCAATCGCCCCTTTGTAGAAGGCGTCCGGGCCATGCTCCGCAATCAGCTCCAGGCTTTTGGCAAGGTTCTTCTGCACCAGCTTATCGCCCTTCTTCAGCGGCTCTCCGTCTTTCCAGAAGATCGCCTTACTGTTTTCATGGTTCGGAATGACTTCGCTGCCGTAGGTTTTAAGGTCATCGGCCAGGGCGTCGTTCACCACAAAGCCGTCGCGTGCCAGCTTAATGGCAGGCTGGACCACTTTGTTCAGCGGCATCGTGCCGTATTTTTCCAGCGCCAGCGAGAAGCCTGCGACGGTGCCCGGCGTGCCGGACGCAAGGTGCGAGGTCAGCGATTTTTTACTGTCCGGATTGCCCTGATCGTCAAGGAACATATCGCGGGAGGCCTGAGCTGGCGCCATTTCGCGGAAGTCGATAGCCGTCGTCTTCCCGTCTTTGGTGCGCAGCATCATAAAGCCGCCGCCGCCCAGATTCCCCGCCTGCGGGTGTGTTACCGCCAGCGCATAGCCGACCGCCACCGCGGCATCCACCGCATTACCGCCCTGTTTGAGAATATCGACGCCCACTTTCGTTGCCAGCGCATCCACCGAGGCCACCATCCCGTGCGTGGCCCGCACGGGATGAAACACATCTTCCTCCACGCCATAAGAGACCGGAGGAGCCGCAGGCGGGTTAGCCGCCACGCTAAATGTACCGCCTGCCATCAGCGCAGCGATGGCGACCCAGCGCAAAAGGGTTGGTTTCATCATTATTGTTCTCCAGGTGAAGGGAGCCATATTCCCCGCTTAAGCCTGGTTCACAACTCCTAAAAAATCATCGTCATGGTGAATTCGGGGTAAACTTAAGAGAAACCTCAAAGAAGGAGATGATCATGAAACGCTTCCTGATCCTTACGGCGTTGCTCCCGTTTGCCGCACTTGCACAGCCACTCAATACGATGAATAACCCTAACCAGCCGGGCTATGTCATTCCGAGCCAGCAGCGTATGCAGACGGAGATGATGAGTCAGCAGCAACAGCAAAAAGGAATGCTAAACCAGCAGTTGAACACGCAGACCCGAATGCAGCAGCAGAGCCTGCAAAATCAGATGAACACTAACACCCAGCGCGTGCAGCAGGGGCAGATGCGCGAGCAACCGCTGCCGAATAAAAACGGCGGGATGCTGGGAGGGATGAGTTCGTCAGGCAGCGGACAGCAGCATATGCTGCCGTCGCAGTCGAATGGCAGTATGCTTAATCCGCAGAACTAAAGTCCGGACCGATCAGGTCAATCGCATCGGTACAGATGCTGTCCACACCCCAGCGCAGCAGCTCAGCCGCACGCTGGGGTTTGTTGACGGTATACACCAGAATATGCAGCCCTGCCGCTTTCAGCATCTTAACCCTCGCCTCATCCAGCAGCTTATGATTGAGATGGATCGACACGCACGCTAAGCGGGTGGTCAGCTCACGCCAGTCCTCGCGCCACTCGTCCAGCAGCAGCCCGCGCGGCAGCTCCGGCACCGCAGCCTGTGCCGCTTCAAGGGCATCAATTTCAAATGACGACAGCAGCGGTGGCGTCATGCCTTCCCACAGCTCGCGCGCGGCCAGCGCAATCACGTTGCCCGTGAGCGGCCCGGTACCGGTCGTCGGTTTGATTTCGATGTTGGCCATCATCCCGTGTTGACGACAACGGTCGGCCACTTCCGCCAGCAGCGGCAGCGGTTCGCCTTTGTACTCGCCGCTGAACCAGCTTCCGGCATCCACCTTCAGCAGATCGCGCCACGGCAGTTCCCCCGCCACGCCCCAGCCGTTGCTGGTGCGTTCGAGATTGTCATCATGCAGCAGGAAAATTTCGCCGTCTTTCGACAGCTTGGCGTCGAACTCAATCATCGTGTGGCCGTAGCGTGCGCCAACATCAATTGCAGCCAGGGTATTTTCCGGCGCCAGTTTACCGCCGCCACGGTGGGCGACGATGTGGGGATAAGGCCAGTTGCTCATACTCGTTGTCCTGTTTCACCGTCAAATAAGTGCAGGTGATTTTCCGGCAGGTGCAGCCACAGCGTGCTGCCTGCTTTCGGGCGTTCCTGATGCGGCAGACGCACCACCATTTTTTGCTCGCCCCAGCGTCCGTGCGCCAGGTTATCTGCACCCAACATCTCCAGCGTCTCCATCACCAGCGGCACGCCGCCGTCCGCCTGAGAGGTTAAACCAATATGCTCCGGGCGAATACCGAGCGTCATCTTACGCCCGGCGTAGCCACGATAGTACCAGTTGATGGGCAATGCCATCCCGCTTTCCAGCTCAAAGTGGGTGCCCGCGCTGCTGATCCGCCCTTCCAGCAGGTTCATTGCCGGGCTGCCGATAAAGCTCGCCACAAAACGGCTGGCCGGTTTTTCGTACACCTCCACCGGCGTGCCAATCTGCTCGGCAACGCCTTTGTTCATCACCATCACCCGCTGGGCAAGGGTCATGGCTTCGACCTGATCGTGCGTCACGTACAGGGAGGTGGTTTTAAGACGGCGATGCAGTTGCTGCAGCTCCAGACGCATCTGCACGCGCAGCTTGGCGTCGAGGTTAGAGAGCGGTTCATCGAACAGGAACACCGCCGGATCGCGCACGATGGCACGCCCCATTGCCACGCGCTGGCGCTGGCCGCCGGAGAGCTCGCGCGGACGGCGCTTAAGCAGGCCATCCAGCTCCAGAATGCGCGCCGCCTCTTTCACCCGCTCCTCGATATGCCCCTTGCCCATGCCGCGGATTTTCAGCCCCCAGGCCATGTTCTCTTCCACGCTCATGTGCGGATAGAGGGCGTAGTTCTGGAACACCATCGCGATGCCGCGATCTTTGGGCTCCATCTCGGTCACGCGCTGGCGGTCAATCCAGATATCGCCGGAGGAGACGCGCTCAAGCCCGGCCACCATGCGCAGCAGCGTGGATTTGCCGCAACCGGACGGGCCGACCATCACGATGAACTCCCCGTCCGCCACGTCGAGGGTGAGCGGCTGAATCACCTGGGTTTTGCCATCCCAGCTTTTGGTCACTGCCTGAAGTTTTAAACCTGCCATCTTATTTCTCACTGTCCACTAAACCACGCACAAACGCACGCTGCATGGCTAAAACGATAACGACCGGGGGGATAAGGGTGAGCAGCATCGCCGCCATCACCTGGTTCCAGAGGGTGGTGCCTTCGCCGGTGGCGATCATGCCCTTGATGCCCGCCACGGCGGTGCCGAGGTTGACGTCCTGAATAATCAGCAGCGGCCACAGGTACTGGTTCCAGCCGTAGATAAAGGTGATCACAAACAGCGCCGCGAGGTTGGTTTTCGACAGCGGCAGCACGATGTCGCGGAAAAAGCGCATCGGTGAGGCGCCGTCAATGCGCGCGGCTTCAATCAGCTCGTCCGGCAGCGTCATAAAGAACTGGCGGAACAGGAAGGTGGCAGTCGCAGACGCCATCAGCGGCAGGGTTAAGCCCGCGTAGCTGTCGAGCATCTTCAGGTTGGCGATCACCTCCACCGTCGGGAAGATACGCACCTCCACCGGCAGCATCAGGGTGATAAAAATCATCCAGAAGAAGAGGTTACGCAGCGGAAAGCGGAACCAGACGATGGCGAAGGCCGAAAGCATCGACACCGTGATTTTGCCGACAGTGATGCCAAACGCCATGATGAAGCTGTTGAGCATCATCAGCCAGAACGGCGCGCTGTTGGCCCCCACGCCCTGGGTCCAGATGGTTTTCATGTTCTCAAAAAGATGCGTGCCTGGGATCAGCGTCATCGGCGTGTCGAACACCGCTTTGGTGTCCAGCGTGGCGGCGACAAACGCCACGTACAGCGGAAAGAGGATGACGATAATCCCCAGAATCAGCATGGTATGGCTGAAAATCGTCAGCCCGCGACGGTTCTCAATCATTGGTAGCGCACCTTACTTTCGACATAGCGGAACTGCACCACCGTGAGGATGATGACAAGGAACATCAGCACGACGGACTGCGCGGCGGAGGCCGAGAGATCCAGCCCGGCAAACCCTTCGCGGTAGATTTTATAAATCAGCGTCGTCGTGGCCTGCACCGGGCCACCGGCGGTGGCCGCGTCGATGACCGGGAAGGTGTCGAAAAAGGCATACACCAGGTTCACCACCAGCAGGAAGAAACTCACCGGGGCAATCAGCGGCAGCGACAGCCTGAAGAAACGGCGGATCGGGCCTGCGCCGTCAATGGCGGCGGCTTCCACCAGCGAACGCGGAATGGACTGTAGCGCGGCAAAGAAGAACAGGAAGTTGTAGCTGATTTGCTTCCACACCGAGGCGAACACCACCAGGAACATCGCCTGGCCGCTGTTCTGGGCGTGGTTCCAGTCGTATCCGAATTCCGCCAGAAAATGGGTTATTAACCCGCGTCCGGGGTTAAACAGGAAGATCCACAGCACGGCGGCGACCGCTGGTGCTACGGCGTAGGGCAGCAGCATCAGGGTCTGATACAGACGGCTGCCACGCACCACGTAATCCACCAGCGCGGCGAAGAACAGCGAGGCAACAAGGCCGCTCACGGTGACCAGCGCGCTGAATTTGATCGTCGTCCAGAAAGAATCCAGGTAGTAGCTGTCGTGGAACAGCGCGGTGAAGTTGTCCAGGCCAACAAACTGGCTGGAGAGTCCAAAAGGATCAACGCTTTGCACCGAGTACCAGAGCGCTTCGCCCGCAGGCCAGATAAAGAAGATAACGGTGATGACCAGCTGAGGCGCGACCAGCAGATACGGCAGCCAGCGGGAACGAAACACCGGACGGGATGATGACATTGAGATTTGGTTCCTGAACAGTGCCGGGTGGCGGCTACGCCTTACCCGGCCTACATATGGCACGTCGTAGGCCCGGTAAGCGCAGCGCTACCGGGCATTTTTTTACGATTTGGTGGACTGCTCAAAGCGGCGCAGCAGCTGATTCCCGCGCTCTACCGCTGAATCCAGCGCCTGCTGTGGCGTTTTCTTGCCGGTCCAGACGCTTTCCAGCTCTTCGTCGACAATGGTGCGGATCTGCGGCATGTTGCCCAGACGCAGGCCTTTGGTGAACGGCAACGGCGGCTTGTTCAGCATCTGACGCGTCGCGATATCCGCACCCGGATTCTTGCTGTAGAAGCCCTGCTCGCGGGTCAGGTCATAGGCAGCTTTGGTGATCGGCAGGTAGCCGGTTTTCTGGTGCCATTCGGCCGCGTTTTCAGGTTTCGCCAGGAAGTCGAGGAACTCGGCCACTCCTTTGTAGGTGCCGGCGTCTTTACCCTGCATCACCCACAGGCTTGCTCCGCCGATGATGGCGTTCTGTGGCGCGCCTTTCACGTCTGCGTCGTACGGCATCATGCCCACGCCGTAGTTGAATTTGGCATAGTGACGGATATCCGCCAGCGAGCCGGACGAGGCGGTGGTAATGGCGCAGTCACCGTTGTAGAACTTCTCGGTGGATTCGTCTTTACGTCCGAAGTAGCTGAAATCCCCCTTCTTGTTCAACTCTTCCAGCAGCGCGATGTGCTTCACCTGCTCTGGCTTGTTGAACTCCAGTACCGCGTCGGTGCCATCGAAACCGTTGTTTTTGGTGGCTACCGGCAGGCCGTGCCAGGCGCTGAAGTTTTCAATCTGGATCCAGCCCTGCCAGCCGCTGGCGTAGCCGCACTTCATCCCCGCCGCTTTCAGCTTCGCGGTGTACTCCGCCAGATCCTGCCAGGTTTTTGGCGGCTGCTCCGGGTCTAAACCGGCTTTCTTAAAGGCGTCTTTGTTGTAGTACAGCACCGGCGTCGAGCTGTTAAACGGCTGAGACAGCAGATGGCCGGTTTTAGAATCGGTGTAGTAACCCGCTACGGTCGGCACAAACTGGGATTCGTCGAAGTTGATCCCCGCCTCTTTGAACACTTCGTAGACCGGTTTGATGGCTTTGGAGGCCATCATGGTCGCGGTGCCTACTTCGTACACCTGCAAAATGGCAGGCGCATTACCGGTACGGAAGGCGGCAATGCCCGCGCTCAGGCTCTGCTCGTAGTTACCTTTGTACACCGGCACAATTTTGTAATCCGGATGGGAGTCGTTGAAACGCTGCGCCAGGGAGTCAACCTCTTTACCCAACTCCCCTTCCATGGAATGCCAGAACGGAATGGTCGTCACAGCCATTGCGTTCGTCGCAAAAGCCAGACCCAGTGCCAGACCCAAAGCTGTGTGTCGTAACGATGTCATTGTCATCTCTCTTATTGTGCCGGATGCGCGATATCACGCGTTTTATGCTCGCGAGGTAACATGACATGCTCGAATGACAGAAAAATAACTGTTTGTTTACAGATAAGTGACAACAAAAGGTCAGCGGGATGATGGTTGTGTGAAGGGGTATATGTGAAAAAGCCGGGTGGCGGCTTCGCCTTACCCGGCCTACTCGATCCCGTAGGCCCGGTAAGCGTAAGCGCCACCGGGCAATACAGACGGCTCAGCCGCCTAAATACGCACTCCGCACCGCTTCATTGGCCAGCAGCGCATCGCCGGTATCCTCAAGCACCACGTGGCCGTTCTCCAGCACGTAACCGCGATCGGCGAGCTTCAACGCCTGGTTGGCGTTCTGCTCAACGAGGAAGATGGTCATTCCCTCTTTACGCAGCTGTTCAATGGTGTCGAAGATCTGCTGAATGATAATTGGCG
The DNA here is from genome assembly GCF_000710795.1 of Enterobacter sp. T1-1. Lineage (NCBI taxonomy): Bacteria > Pseudomonadati > Pseudomonadota > Gammaproteobacteria > Enterobacterales > Enterobacteriaceae > Enterobacter > Enterobacter sp. T1-1. The sequence continues at coordinate 13,533 of NZ_JALW01000065.1, forward strand.
CAAGACCCAGCGACGGTTCATCCAGCAGCAGCAGGCGCGGCTGGCTCATCAGGGCGCGGCCGATCGCCAGCATTTGCTGCTCACCGCCGGACATGGTCCCCGCACGCTGAATACGACGCTCCCACAGGCGCGGGAAGAGTTCGTACACCCACTTGATACGGGACTGATACTGGTCGCGGTCAGCGAAGAAGCCGCCCATCGCCAGGTTCTCTTCCACCGTCATGCGCGAGAAGACGCGACGCCCTTCAGGGACTATCGCCACCGCTTCACGCATGATTCTGGCGGTCTGCCAGTCGGTGATGTCTTTGCCATCAAACACAATCCGACCGCTGGTGGCGCGCGGGTCGCCGCACAGGGTACCAAGCAGCGTGGTTTTGCCCGCGCCGTTAGCCCCAATCAGGGTGACGATTTCGCCCTGATTGATATGCAGGCTGACGTCGTGCAGCGCCTGGATCTTGCCGTAGTGGGCACTTACCTTGTCAAACGTTAACATCGCTTTTTCCATCTTATGCCTCACCCAGGTATGCGCGGATCACGTCCGGGTTGTTGCGGATCTCATCCGGCGTGCCGTTTGCCAGCGGCGTCCCCTGGTTCACCACGTAGATACGGTCAGAGATACCCATTACCAGCTTCATATCGTGCTCAATCAGCAGGATAGTGGTGTCGTGATGATCGCGAAGCTCAGCAATCAGCTCGTCCAGCTCTTTGGTCTCTTTCGGGTTCAGACCCGCAGCGGGTTCATCGAGCATCAGGATTTCCGGCTGCGTTACCATGCAGCGCACAATCTCAAGGCGACGCTGGTCACCGTACGCAAGGTTACTTGCCTGGCGGTTGGCATGCGGCAGCAGACCGATACGGTCAAGCCATGTTGCCGCACGATCCAGCGCTTCGCTCTGCGCCCGGCGGAAGGCTGGCGTCTTCAGCAGGCCGGAGAACAGACCGGTTTTCAACTGCTGATGCTGTGCCACCAGCAGGTTCTCAATCACCGTCATCTCGCGGAACAGACGCACGTGCTGGAAAGTACGCACTACGCCCATGCGGGCAATCTGCTGGCCCGGCAGCCCTTCCAGATGCTGGTCGCGCAGCATGATGGTGCCGCCCGTCGGCTTGTAGAAACCGGTCAGGCAGTTAAAGACCGTGGTTTTTCCCGCACCGTTCGGGCCAATCAGGGAGACGATCTCTTTCTTGTGCAGATCCAGATTCACATTGTTGACCGCCAGCAGGCCGCCAAAACGCATCATAAGACCGTTAACGGATAATAATGGCTGACTCATGCCTGCTCTCCTTTTGCTTGCCCGTTCTTCAGCTTCAGCTGTGGACGGGTCATCGGCAGCAGACCCTGCGGACGCCAGATCATCATCAGCACCATCAAACCACCCAGCATCAGCATGCTGTATTCGTTAAAGTCACGCATCAGCTCGCGTGAAACCACCAGCAGAATGGCGGCGAGGATAACGGCAAACTGCGAACCCATCCCGCCGAGCACCACAATCGCCAGCACAAAGGCGGATTCGGCAAAGGTGAACGATTCCGGGCTGACAAAGCCCTGACGCGCGGCAAACAGCGTGCCGGCAAAACCGGCAAACGCGGCGCTGATGGTGAACGCAGTCAGCTTTATGCGGGTCGGGTTGAGGCCCAGGGAGCGGCAGGCGATTTCATCTTCACGCAGCGCTTCCCACGCGCGGCCCAGCGGCATACGCAGCAGGCGGTTAATCACGAACAGCGTGATGACCACCAGCAGCAGCGCCACCAGATAGAGCCAAATCACGCGATCGGACGGATCGTATTTCACGCCGAAGAAGTTGCTGAAGGTATCCCAGCCGCCTTCACGGGCGGTACGGCTGAACTCCAGACCAAAGAAGGTTGGTTTCGGGATCTGGCTAATCCCGTTCGGGCCGCCGGTCACCTCGGTATTGTTGAGCAGCAGGATACGGACGATTTCGCCGAAGCCTAAGGTCACAATCGCCAGGTAGTCACCGCGCAGGCGCAGCACCGGGAAGCCAAGCAGGAAACCTGCCGCGGCAGAGACCAGCCCCGCCAGCGGCAGGCACGTCCAGAAGCCGAGACCGTAATAGTGGTTCAGTAGGGCAAAGGTATACGCGCCAATGGCGTAGAAACCGCCGTAGCCCAGTACCAGCAGGCCAGAGAGCCCCACCACCACGTTCAGGCCCAGACCCAGAATAACGTAGATCATGGTCAGGGTGGCGATATCTACCGTGCCGCGCGAGACCACGAACGGCCACGCCACCGCAGCCACCAGCAGCGCCACGAGGAACAGCTTCTGCTTAACGGTGGAGCCGTCGATAGCTGGCAGGACAAACTTCGGTCCCGAGACGCCTTTCAGCGTTTTCTGGAACAGCGGACGCAGCAGCTGGAACAGGAACACCACGGCGGTGCCGATAAAGACCCACTGCCAGCGAATGTCAGCGGCGGTGTCTACCACAAGCTTTGTGCCGTTCAGCTCTAACTGAACGCCCATAAAGACGCCCGCCAGCACGAAGAACATGGCGGCAGAGAGCAGCGCCATTGCAAAATGCATCGGTTTCATACTTTCTCTACCTCCGGACGACCCAGAATACCGGTAGGCATCACCAGCAGAACCAGAATCAGCAGGGCAAACGAGACCACGTCTTTATACTCGGTACTCAGATACGCTGAGGAGAGCGCTTCTGCCACGCCCAGAATCAGGCCGCCAATCATCGCGCCAGGAATACTGCCGATACCGCCCAGTACCGCCGCGGTAAAGGCTTTCATCCCGGCCATAAAGCCGATGTACGGGTTAATAACGCCGTAGAACTGGCCAAGCAGGACACCCGCCACCGCCGCCATCGCCGCGCCGATCACAAAAGTGAGCGCAATCACGCGGTCAGTGTTGATCCCGAGCAGGCTCGCCATCTTCAAATCTTCCGCGCAGGCGCGGCAGGCGCGTCCCATGCGCGAGTAGCGGATGAAGAGCGTCAGGGCGAGCATCGCAATAAAGGTCACCACCCAGATCACCAGTTGCATGGTGGTGATAGAGGCAGAGAAGTTTTCGCTGGCACCGACAATCCACTGGCCGTTGAACAGGCTTGGCAGCGCCACATCGCGCGAGCCTTCGGTCAGGCTGACGTAGTTTTGCAGGAAGATAGACATCCCAATCGCGGAGATCAGGGCAATCAGGCGCTTGGAGCTGCGTACCGGCCGGTAGGCCACCCGCTCGATGCTCCAGCCGTAGGCGCTGGCAATCACAATCGCGCCGACAAACCCGGCGGCGACCAGCAGCCAGCTGCTGTCGATACCCATCATCATCAGGGCGGCGATAATCATAAAGGAGACGTAGCTACCGATCATGTACACCTCGCCGTGGGCGAAGTTGATCATGCCGATAATGCCGTACACCATCGTATAGCCGATGGCAATCAGCGCGTAGGTGCTTCCCAGCGTGACGCCGTTAAACATCTGCTGCAGGAAATAGAGAAACTGCTCGGACATATGCAAACCTTTTTATACCCGCCCGGCGGTCCGGGCGGCGGGATAATTATTTGGCGGCCGAAGACGAACCGTCGGCGTGCCACTTAAAGACACCAAATTCAAATCCCTTCAGATCGCCTTTCTCATCCCAGTTCAGCGGCCCAATCACGGTGTTCGCCCCGTGTGCTTTTAAATCTTTCACCAGATCCAGCGGTTCTTTGCTGCCAGTACGGTCCAGCGCGGTGGCCAGTGACTGCACGGCGGCGTAGGTGATCCAGACGTATGGACCACTTGGATCTTTCTTCTGCGCCTTGAGCGCATCCACGATAGCCTTGTTCGCCGGATCCTGGTCATAGCGTTTTGGCATCGTCACCAGCATGCCTTCAGCGGCATCCCCGGCGATGTTAGACAGGGAGGCGTTACCCACGCCTTCTGGCCCCATGAACTGGGTTTTCAGACCGACCGAGCGCGCCTGGCGCAGCATCTGGCCCATTTCCGGGTAATAACCACCGTAGTAAACGAAGTCGATATTCTCTTTTTGCAGACGGGCGATCAGCGCAGAGAAATCTTTCTCACCCGCAGTAATCCCGTCGAAGAAGACGATGTTTGCGCCGCCTTTTTTCAGCCCGTCCTGAACGGAACGCGCCAGGCCTTCGCCGTACTGCTGTTTGTCATGAATAATGGCAATGCGCTGCGGTTTAACCGTCTCGAGGATGTATTTCGCCGCGGTTGGCCCCTGGGAGGAGTCCAGACCGGCGGTACGCATAATGTGCTGGTAGCCGCGCTGGGTCAGCTCCGGGTTGGTGGCACCAGGGGTAATCATCAGAATACCTTCGTCTTCGTAGATATCAGACGCAGGCTGAGTGGACGATGAGCACAGATGGCCGATCACATACTGGATGCCATCGTTCACGATTTTGTTCGCCACCGCGACGGCCTGTTTTGGATCGCAGGCGTCGTCGTATTCCACGCCTACCAGCTTGTCGCCTTTGATGCCACCTTTGGCGTTGATGTCTTTAATTGCCTGACGTGCGCCGTTGAACTCCATGTCACCCCACTGGGCAACAGGCCCGGACATGGCACCGACCACCGCAACTTTAATCTCTTCCGCCATGGCTGCATGCGAGAGAGACAATGCAACCATGCCCGCGATTAACGTCTTCGCGTTCCTTTTCATCTCTGAATCCCCATTCGTGATGTCGTGTATATATTTTGTTTTATTATGGTTAAAAAGCATTCTGTACTTTTAATGCACAACGCTATTTTTACCAGTGCCTTTAATGGTTTAGCGCAGGTTTTTATCAAAAACCAGACTAAAATCTCTATTTTTCAGGCGATTAAGCAAAGATAATATTCTGAAATCAGGCAGAGATAAACAAATAAAAGTGCAGTTTGCAGCATAAAATAACGGCACAAAGCGCCGAATAAATCACTGCCATTCAGGTTAAAATTCTGCTTATTTTTCGATCCATGTATTTTCAAACTGCACTTCGCCCTGGCAAAAAACTAATCACCTGGTAACGGGGAATAAAAAGAGGAAGCCGCTGAGCGAATAAATTGAGTACACTGCCTCTACTCAATTTGATTTGGACAAGCAGCTAATGAAACTGACTATCGTTCGTCTGGTGACCTTTAGCGACCAGGATCATATCGACCTGGGCAAGATCTGGCCGGAATATTCCCCTTCGTCGCTGAGCGTTGACGAAACCCACCGTATTTATGCCGCGCGCTTCAACGAGCGTCTGCTGGCTGCTGTGCGCGTGACGCTGAGCGGCACGGAAGGGGCGCTGGACTCTCTGCGCGTGCGCGACGTCACCCGTCGTCGCGGCGTAGGACAGTACCTGATTGAAGAAGTGATCCGTGAAAACCCGAGCATTACCTCCTGGTGGATGGCCGACGTAGGCGTGGAGGACCGTAGTGTGATGGCGGCGTTTATGCAGGCGTTAGGGTTTACGGCGCAGAAAAATGGGTGGGAGAAGCGTTAGATTTGTGCGGCCTGATGCCCTCACCCCAGCCCTCTCCCACGGGGAGAGGGGGCAAACATTAAAAAAGGCAACTTACGTTGCCTTTTTGCTTTTATTTGGCGTCAGTAGCAGTACCGTTGGCATGCCAGTCAAACACGCCGAACTCGAAGCCCTTCAGATCGCCCTTCTCATCCCAGGAGAGCGGCCCCATCACGGTATCAACAGAGTTCGCTTTCAGCCAGGTGGCAATCTCAGCCGGATCGGCTGACTGGTTCAGACCCGCCTGCAGAGACTGCAGTGCTGCGTAGGTTGTCCAGACGAACGCGCCGCTTGGATCCTGTTTCTTCGCCTTAATGGCATCTACAATCGGTTTGTTCGCAGGGACCTGGTCGTAGTTCTTCGGCTTGGTCACCAGCAGGCCTTCCGCAGACTCACCGGCAATGTTAGACAGGGAAACGTTCGCCACCCCTTCCGGCCCCATGAACTGGGTTTTCAGACCCGCTGCACGAGCCTGACGCAGGATCTGCCCCATTTCCGGGTGGTAGCCACCGTAGTAAACGAAGTCGATATTCTCTTTCTTCAGACGCGCCACCAGGGTAGAGAAGTCTTTCTCACCGGCGGTGATACCATCAAAGAAGACGACGTCAGCATTCGCTTTCTTCAGGTTGTCCTGCACGGAGCGCGCCAGACCTTCACCGTACTGCTGTTTGTCATGAACGATCGCGATACGCTTCGGCTTCACTTTTTCGACAATGTATTTGGCGGCCGTTGGGCCCTGATCGGAGTCCAGACCGGTGGTGCGCAGGATCAGCTTATAGCCGCGCGACGTCAGCTCCGGTGCCGTTGCCGCCGGGGTGATCATCAGGATGCCTTCGTCTTCGTAGATATCAGACGCAGGCTGGGTGGAAGAGGAGCACAGGTGACCGATAACGTATTTGATGCCGTCGTTCACCACTTTGTTCGCCACGGCAACCGCTTGTTTCGGGTCACAGGCATCATCATATTTTACGATCTGCAGTTTTTCGCCTTTGATACCGCCCTTCGCATTAATGTCGGCAACCGCCTGCTCTGCGCCCGTGAATTCCTGGTCGCCATACTGTGCTACCGGACCGGACATCGCGCCCACCACGGCCACTTTAATATCGGCCTGCGCCATGGTGCTGAATGCCAACGCGATACATCCTGCCAGTAACGCTTTACCCTTCATGTTCATCCTGAGATTCCCCATTATTATGGTTATTACGATTGTTGTGATGTTGTTGTGTAACGCTTTATTTCAGTTATAGGTATACCAGTCGCGCTTTTTCAGCATACTCTGCTAAAACATACCCCATTTTTATGATTTTGGAATAGCAAATTTGAAATGAATATATGATAAGCCCGGCAGGAATTTCACCGGGCTTCTGGCTTTAACGAGTCAGCGACGCAGAAATAATGTCCAGCGCTTTACGGAACTGCACTTCAGGGATTGTGAGCGGATAGAGGAAACGGATGACGTTACCGTACACGCCGCAACTCAGAAGCAGAAGGCCTTCCTGCAGGGCTCGCTCCTGAACCTGACGGGTGAATTCCGGTGACGGCAGCCCGGATTGCGGATCGTTAAACTCCACCGCCACCATTGAGCCTTGTGCGCGGATATCCGCGATATACGGACAGTGTTCCTTCGCTTTGTTCAGTACTTCCACCAGATGATGACCCAGGTGCGCCGAGCGCGTGCAAAGGTCGTCTTCATCAATCACGTCCAGCACGGCATGTGCGGCGGCGATCGCCAGTGGGTTACCGGCGTAGGTACCGCCCAGTCCGCCAGGCGCAGGCGCGTCCATCACCTCGGCGCGGCCCGACACCGCCGAGAGCGGCATGCCACCCGCCAGGCTTTTCGCCATGGTGATCAGATCCGGCTTCACGCAGTGGTGTTCCATCGAGAACAGTTTTCCGGTACGCGCAAAACCGCTTTGCACCTCGTCGGCAATCAGCAAAATACCGTGGGTATCGCACAGGGCGCGCAAGGCCTGCATAAAATCCGCCGGTGCAATGTTGAAACCGCCCTCGCCCTGAACCGGTTCAAGAATGATGGCTGCCACCTGGTCCGGGGCAATGTCCGCTTTGAAGATACGCTCCAGGCTTTTTAATGCCTCCGCCGTACTGACACCGTGCAGTTCATTGGGGTATTGGGCGTGATATACCGAGCCAGGAAACGGCCCGAAACCCAGCTTGTAAGGGGCAACTTTCCCCGTCAGCGCCATGGTCATCGAGGTGCGTCCATGAAAAGCACCGCCAAAGGCGATCAGGCCAGGGCGTCTGGTGTATGCGCGGGCAATTTTTACCGCGTTTTCGACGGCTTCTGCCCCCGTTGAGAAGAAGGCGGTTTTGGCCGGGCCGTCAATCGGCACACGCGCGTTGATTCGCTCGGCAAGCGACACATAGCCTTCGTACGGCACAATCTGGTACGCCGTGTGGGTGAAGGCATGAAGTTGTTTTTCAATGGCGGAAATGATTTTTGGATGGCGATGCCCGGTGTTCAGCACCGCTATTCCGGCGGCGAAGTCGATATACTCGTTGCCCTCGACGTCCCACACCGTGGCGTTTTCAGCTTTTTCGGCATAGAAGTTACACATCACGCCGATGCCGCGCGGCGTCGCCTGTAAACGCCGGTCGTTCAGTTCGTTATTTTTCACCCTGTCCCCCTGAGAAAGTCGCCTGCTTAGCGCATCAGTAAGTGTTTGCCAGGGGGGAGAAATTCGCCAGAGCGGGCGCTAAAAAAACAAAACCCCCGGATTCGCATCCAGGGGCTCTCGTCATACTTCGCGGAAATTACGCTTCAATCGCGGCGCGAAGTTTTTTCATGGCGTTCTTTTCAAGCTGACGCACACGTTCAGCGGACACGCCGTAGCGGTCGGCCAGCTCCTGCAGCGTGGACTTGTTGTCTTCGTCCAGCCAGCGGGCACGGATAATATCCTGGCTACGCTCGTCAAGGCCTTCCATCGCATAGCTCAGCTTGTTCGCGGCCTGATCTTCCCAGTTGTCCTCTTCAATGCCGTCAGCAAAGTTAGAGGTCTTATCCTGCAGATACAGTACCGGCGCCATTGGCTGGCTGTCGGACGCATCGTCATCGGAAGACATGTCAAAAGTCATGTCCTGCGCGGCCATACGGGATTCCATCTCACGCACATCTTTGCTGGAAACACCCAGCTCGCGCGCCACCATTTCTACTTCATCCTGATTGAACCAGCCCAGACGCTGCTTGGTTTTACGCAGGTTGAAGAAGAGTTTGCGTTGCGCTTTTGTCGTGGCGACTTTCACGATACGCCAGTTGCGCAGCACGTATTCGTGAATCTCTGCTTTGATCCAGTGCACAGCGAAGGAGACCAGTCGTACACCCACTTCCGGGTTAAAGCGACGTACAGCCTTCATCAGGCCGATGTTACCTTCCTGAATCAAGTCCGCCTGCGGCAGGCCATAGCCCGCATAATTACGAGCAATGTGAACAACAAAGCGCAGGTGAGACAGGATCAGCTTTTTCGCTGCTTCCAGATCGCCCTGGTAATGCAGCTTTTCAGCAAGCTCCTTTTCTTCCTCGGCCGTTAACATCGGCCAGGTGTTCGCAGCCCGGATATACGATTCCAGGTTACCAACAGGGGCTAAAGCTAAAGTTTGCATTTCTTTGGTCATTCATTCCTCTCAATGTTTCTTCTGGTCCAGGTTGTCCCCATCAGGCAACAACCATGCCAAAGCGTTTGAGCAACGAGATTAGCATTCACTCTTTTATCAGACAGTGATTTTATCCACAAGTTCCAGGTGCAACGGTGAATAAATTACGCACAAAATGTGACATGGAGATGATAACAGGGGAAGAGACAACAGGGACGCTTTCCCTGCAGAGCGAACATCTCGGTGCAGGGAAAGATTATATCACGCTTTTCTTAGTCGGGAGTAAAGTGGCGTAAATGTTGAACCGTCGCCAGCCATGCTGCCACCCAGCCAATCATGGAGCAGACGAGCAGCAGAAGAAGGCACTCATCGAACCCTAAGCCACTGATATCAAACTTAGTTCCGAAGACCTGCGCCACCTCGGTCACGGCGGAGGAGAGCCGCATCACCAAAATTTCTGACAATATCAGTGAAAGAAATGCGCCGGAAAAACCGAGCAATGCGCCGCCGTAAAGGAACGGACGCAGGATGAAGCCATCCGTCGCACCAATCAGCTTTTGCACGTTGATGGTATCGCGGCGGGCGAAAATGCTCAGGCGCACGCTGTTACCGATGACGAGGAACACCGCCGCCACCATCAGCACGCCAATCATCGCCGACACGCGCCCCACCAGCCCGGTCAGTGCGGCAAGACGCGCAAACCAGCTGTCGTCCATGCGCACTTCATCAATGCCTTTAATGGTAGAGATGCGGTCGCGCAGCGTATTAAGCGAATCCGTTCCCTGGAAGTCGAGCTTCGGGATCACCACCGCCACGGCCGGCAGCGGGTTCTCTTCGAGCATATCCAGCGCGCCGCCAAAGCCTGACCAGTTACGGAACTCACCCAGCGCTTCTTCGCGGGAAAGGTAGTTCACCTTCTCCACGCCCTTCTCGGCCTGGATTTGCCCCACCACCTGCGCCGCGGCGTTATCGTCGAGCGCTTTGTCCAGATAGACCGTGATCTGCGGAGACGGATAATACTGCGACGCCGCCTGATTCACGTTCTTATAGACCATATAGCAGACGCTTGGCAGCGTCAGCGAAATGGCGATAACCATCACCGTCAGGAACGTCGCCAGCGGTTTACTTTTCAGATCCTGCAACGCGCCGTGGAAGGCGTAGCGTACCTGTTCATTGAACACGTTGGTTTTGCGGGAGTTTGGCTTCGGCGCGGCTTTCGCCCGCTTCGGCGCATTACGGTTACCGTCACCACCACCCTGCGGCTTACGGAAACGGTCAAACCGGTTCCCGAACTGCCGAATCTGGTTCATTGCATCACGCTTGTTCACCGTGGCCTCCATGCAAATGCCCGTCGCTCAGGGTCAGCATGCGGTACGAACGGCGGGAAATGAGCCCGATGTCGTGCGTCGCCATCAATACCGTCACCCCAACGCGGTTGAATTCCTCAAACAGACGCAAAATCCCTTCAGAAAGGGCGTCGTCCAGGTTACCGGTCGGTTCATCCGCCAGCAATACCGCAGGCTTGTTCACCACCGCACGGGCAATGCCCACACGCTGCTGTTCACCGCCAGAGAGCTGGATCGGAAAGTTCTTCGCTTTGTCCAGCAGCCCGACCTTATCCAGCGCCGCAGAGACGCGACGGCGGATATCATCATAGCTGGCACCGGCAATAATCAGCGGGATCGCCACGTTATCGAAAACGGTGCGATCCATCAGCAGGTGGTGATCCTGGAAAATCATCCCGATCTGGCGACGCAGGAACGGCACTTCGCGGTTCTTAAGACGGCTAATTTCATGGCCGCTGAACCAGATTTTCCCGGCGCTTGGCCGTTCAATCCCACAGATAAGCTTGAGCAGGGTACTTTTCCCCGCGCCGGAATGGCCGGTCAGGAATGCCATCTCGCCTGGCTGCAGGTGGAAGGTCACCCCCTGCAGCGCTTGTCTCCCACCGAGATAGGCCTTGCTGACGTGTTCAAAGCGAATCATTGTTAGTCCTCTCGGGCAAATAATGCCTCAATAAAGTCGTCCGCCTTAAACGGACGCAAATCCTCAATACGCTCGCCCACACCGATGTAACGAATAGGAATGCCGAACTGATCGGCCACGGAGAAGATCACCCCGCCTTTCGCGGTGCCGTCCAGTTTGGTCAGCGTGATCCCGGTCAGTCCTACCGCTTCATGGAACAGCTTCGCCTGGCTGACGGCGTTCTGTCCGGTGCTGGCATCGATGGTCAGCATAATTTCATGCGGTGCGTCTTCGTCCAGCTTCTTCATGACGCGGACGATTTTCTTCAACTCTTCCATCAGGTGCGATTTGTTCTGCAAACGCCCTGCGGTATCGGCAATCAGGACATCCACATTTCGCGACTTCGCCGCCTGGATGGCGTCAAAGATCACGGACGCGGAATCCGCACCGGTGTGCTGCGCAATCACCGGAATGTTGTTGCGCTGGCCCCACACCTGCAGCTGTTCAACCGCCGCCGCGCGGAAGGTATCACCCGCCGCCAGCATCACCGTTTTACCCTGCTGCTCGAACTGACGCGCCAGTTTGCCGATGGTGGTGGTTTTCCCGACACCGTTAACGCCAACCATCAGAATAACAAATGGCGTTTTGCCTTCAATATTAAGCGGTTCGTCAACTTTTGCGAGAATTTCACCCATCTCGTCTTTCAGCAGGCCGTACAGCGCTTCGGCGTCGCGCAGCTGTTTGCGGCTCGCCCCTTCGGTCAGGTTGGCGATGATCTTACGGGTGGTTTCCACCCCAACGTCCGCAATCAGCAACTGCTCTTCCAGCTCTTCAAACAGATCGTCGTCGATCTTTTTGCCGCGGAACAGACTGATAAATCCGGAACCTAAATTTTCTTTGGTTTTTAACAGGCTGCGTTTCAGGCGGGCAAAGAAACCTTCTTTGGTCGGTTTTTCCTGCTCCTGAACGATCTCCTCTTCGGCCTGCTCTTCCACCGGCACGACGATAACCGCTTCTTCAGCCGCCTGAGCGGCCAGCGCCTGGGCTTCCAGCTCTTCGTCGGTCAGCACCGGCTCATGTGCCGCTTCTTCTTCCACCGCGTCGACAATTTCCACGGTTTCCGCTTCGGCCTGCCACTCTTCAGGGGAAACGTCCTCCGCTTTTACCTCTTCCGGCAGCGGCAACTCTTCATGTTCGATAACGGCCTGCGGCGCTTCAGTAACCGCTTCAACAACAGGTTCTGGCTTTTCGCTCTCCTGAACCTGTTCGGTGACCTCAACCACCTCTTCAGCAAAGGCTTCAGTCTCTTCTTTGCTGTGCGCATGCTCTTCCGCTTCGACAACCGCGGCGGTTTCTACAGGCGTTTCAGGCTGAGACTGTTCTTCAACGGCTTGTTGTTCTTCGGTTTTCTGTTCTGTTTCTTGCTCTTTTTCACCGAAACCCAGCCAGGAAAAGAAGCCACGTTTTTTTTGTTTTGCCATCTGCGACTACACTCCTCGCGGCGCTATATACATGGAAGCTAAAAAAATGATGAAATAGTCTAACACTTTACTTAATTGACATCACCGCCCGCAATCGCAGGCCAATTGTTAACAGAGCTTTCCTGAGATGAAGAAACCCAACCGCGCCCCAGCCGGTCAAATTCGTATTATCGGTGGTCAGTGGCGAGGCCGGAAACTCCCGGTGCCGGACAGCCCCGGTTTACGCCCAACCACCGACCGCGTGCGTGAAACGCTGTTTAACTGGCTGGCCCCGTCAATGGTAGACGCCCACTGCCTCGACTGCTTTGCTGGCAGCGGCGCATTAGGGCTGGAAGCCCTCTCGCGCTACGCCGCCAGCGCCACGCTGCTGGAGATGGAGCGCGGCGTCGCGCAGACGCTGCAGCAAAATCTGGCGACGCTGAAAGCCACCAACGCCAAAGTGGTGAACACCAATACGCTCAGTTTCCTCGCGCAGCCAGGCACGCCGCACAACGTGGTGTTTGTCGATCCGCCGTTCCGTAAGGGGCTGCTGGAAGAGACGTTATCCCTGCTGGAAAGCAACGGTTGGCTGGCGGATGACGCGCTGATTTACGTTGAAAGCGAAGTGGAAAACGGGCTACCGCCAGTGCCGGTTCACTGGGATTTACACCGCGAAAAAGTGGCGGGTCAGGTCGCTTATCGTCTGTATCATCGTCAGGCACAAGGAGAATCCAATGCCAGTACTGATTAATCTGGGACGTTTGCTGATGCTGTGCGTCTGGGCGTTTTTACTGCTCAATCTGGTGCATCCGTTCCCGCGCCCGATGAATATCTTTGTGAACGTGGCGTTTATCTTTACCACCTTCATGCATGCCCTGCAGATGGTGATGCTGAAAAATGGCCTGCCAAAAGACGGCCCGCAGATGACCGGCTGGCAGCAGCTGCGCGTGTTTATTTTCGGCGTGTTTGAACTGCTGGTGTGGATGAAGAAGTTTAAGGCGCAGGTGAAGAAGTAAGGTGCGATCTGATGCCCTAACCCTCTCCCACTGGGAGAGGGGATCGTATTATTCAGCCCTGAACCCCTCAAACCGCGACCCTTTGTAACTCAGCATCCCTTTCTCACCTACCGTCAGCTGATGGTACTGCTGCGCCTCCAGGCGGAAAGTCATCTCCAGGCCGCCCGTTTCCGGCTTAAAGCTCGCTTCATAGCGCATGGTCGTTCCCGCAGGGGTAACCTGTTGCTGGCGCGAGCGCCGGTCATTAAGGGGTTTTTCGCGTTTATTGCTCACCACCACGCGCTTTTGCATCAACGGCGCGGCGTCGTTATCCGCCTTCTCGCGGCGCTGCTGCACAAAACGGAACGAGGCGGCAATGACGATAATCGCCACCACGATAATGAAAAACAGCGGCATCTTGCTCATTCAACAATCCCATAAGATTATGCGGAATTCAGGATACCCTGACTCCCCCGGCATTGCCAAACGCCTGCCCGCATCACTACACTGAAGATGAAACTGATTATTCAGCCTTAACAGATACAGGGAGTTAATATGCTTTGGTCATTTATCGCTGTCTGTTTTTCCGCATGGCTTTATGTCGATGCGTCATACCGCGGTCCGGCCTGGCAGCGCTGGTTGTTTAAACCCGTCACGCTGTTGCTGCTCCTGCTGCTTGCCTGGCAAGCGCCGATGTTTAACGCCATCAGCTACCTGGTCCTCGCCGGGCTGTGTGCTTCTCTGATTGGCGATGCCTTAACCCTGTTGCCGCGTCAGCGTCTGCTGTATGCCGTGGGGGCGTTCTTCCTGTCGCACCTGCTTTACACCATCTATTTTGCCAGCCAGATGACGCTATCCTTCTTCTGGCCGCTCCCGCTGGTGCTGCTGGTGATCGGCGCGCTGCTTATCGCGGTGATCTGGTCACGCCTGGAAGAGATGCGTCTGCCTGTTTGCACGTTTATTGCCATGACGCTGGTGATGGTGTGGCTGGCCGGTGAACTGTGGTTCTTCCGCCCAACCTCACAGGCGATGTCCGCTTTCTTTGGCGCGGCGCTGCTGTTAATCGGCAATATCGTCTGGCTGGGCAGCCACTATCGCCGTCGTTTCCGGGCTGATAACGCGATTGCCTCCGCCTGTTACTTTGCGGGGCACTTCCTGATTGTGCGTTCGCTGTATATCTAAATAAGCCTTGACTCTGGAGTCGACTCCAGAGTGTATGCTGCGGTTAATGAGAAAATTATCATTACCGGAGAGTGCCATGTCGACTCCAGAAACACCTAAAAAAGCCCCACAATTTTCAGCATTTAAGCTCAGCCCGGTGCCAGCGAAAGATGACTGCTGCTGTGACGGGGCATGCGAAACGCAAAACGCGCAGCCGCTGCCTGAAAGCGGAAACCATTACAGCTGGGTGGTTGACGGCATGGATTGCGCGGCCTGCGCCCGCAAAGTCGAAAATGCGGTAAAACAGATCCCCGGCGTCAGCCACGTGCAGGTGCGCTTTGCGACCGAAAAACTGCTGGTCAGCGCCGAGAGTGACGTTAGCGAGCAGGTTGTGTACGCCGTCAGCCAGGCCGGTTATTCCCTGCGTAGCGAAACGACCCCCGCCGAAAAAACCGCTCCGCTGCGAGAAAATCTGCCCCTTATCGCGCTCGTGATGATGATGGCCCTGAGCTGGGGTCTGGAGCAGATCAACCACCCGTTTGGCAATCTGGCGTTTATCGCCACCACGCTTGTCGGGTTGTATCCCATTGCCCGTCAGGCGCTGCGGCTGATGAAAAGCGGCAGCTGGTTCGCTATCGAAACGCTGATGAGCGTGGCAGCTATCGGCGCGCTGTTCATTGGTGCCACAGCGGAAGCGGCCATGGTGCTGCTGCTGTTCTTAATTGGCGAACGTCTTGAAGGCTGGGCGGCAAGCCGGGCGCGTAAAGGGGTCAGCGCCCTGATGGCGCTTAAGCCTGAAACCGCCACACGAGTAGCCGGAAACGAACGCCAGACTGTGGCCATTAACGCACTGCGTCCGGGCGATGTGATTGAAGTCGCTGCCGGAGGGCGCCTGCCTGCGGACGGTACCCTGCTCACCGCCACCGCGAGCTTCGACGAAAGCGCCCTCACCGGGGAGTCGATTCCGGTTGAACGCACGGCCGGTGAAAAAGTACCTGCGGGCGCCACCAGCGTCGACCGTCTGGTCCAGCTCACGGTACTTTCCGAACCCGGTGACAGCGCCATCGACCGTATCCTGAAGCTGATCGAAGAGGCCGAGGAGCGTCGCGCCCCCGTCGAGCGATTTATTGACCGCTTCAGCCGGATTTACACCCCCGCCATCATGCTGGTTGCCCTGCTGGTCACTATCGTTCCGCCGCTGTTCTTTGGTGCGCCGTGGGAAGGCTGGATTTACAAAGGTCTGACCCTGCTGCTGATTGGCTGTCCGTGTGCGCTGGTGATCTCCACCCCGGCGGCCATTACCTCCGGTCTGGCGGCAGCGGCGCGTCGTGGTGCCCTGATAAAAGGCGGCGCGGCGCTGGAACAGTTAAGCCAGGTGCAGCAGGTGGCGTTCGATAAAACCGGCACGCTGACCGTCGGCAAGCCGCAGGTCACCGGCGTGTATCCGCAGGATATCGGTGAAGATGAACTGCTTACGCTGGCCGCCGCCGTAGAGCAGGGTTCCACTCACCCGCTGGCGCAGGCGATTGTGCGTGAAGCGCAGTCGCGCGGGCTGGCCATTCCGGCGGCAACGGCGCAGCGGGCGCTGGTTGGGTCCGGGATTGAGGCCGACATCGACGGTAAAAAGGTGCTGATTGTCGCGGCGGGTAAGTCTTCTAACCCAGAGGTTGAGGCGTTAGAAAAGACCGGACAAACTGTCGTAACCGTCATGCAGGACGGCGTCGCCAAAGGCATGCTGGCACTGCGCGATACCCTGCGTGATGATGCGAAAGAGGCCGTCGCGGCGCTCCATCAGCTGGGCATCCAGGGTGTGATCCTCACCGGCGATAACCCGCGCGCCGCCGCCGCGATTGCCGGAGAGCTGGGGCTGGACTTTAAGGCCGGATTACTGCCTGCGGACAAGGTCAGTGCCGTGACGGAGCTGAACAGCCATGCTCCGCTGGCGATGATCGGCGACGGAATCAACGATGCGCCAGCGATGAAAGCATCCACCATCGGGATTGCCATGGGCAGTGGTACCGACGTGGCGCTGGAAACCGCCGATGCCGCGCTCACCCATAACCGCCTGACCGGGCTGGCGCAGATGATTTCCCTGGCACGCGCCACGCGCGCCAATATTCGCCAGAACATCAGCATCGCCCTGGGGCTGAAAGGGATTTTCCTCGTCACCACCCTGCTCGGCATCACCGGCCTGTGGCTGGCGGTGCTGGCGGATACCGGCGCGACGGTGCTGGTGACGGCCAACGCGCTCCGCTTACTACGACGCAAATAACACGCAATGCACGCCTGGCCGGGTAAAGCGTAACGGCAACCCGGCCTTCCCTTCTCAAAAATCTAAACCAGCGTTTCAGAAATTCACGCTTTTGTGAGGCGCTTCACCTCCGTTTTCCAGGCCATAGTGTAATTTTTAAACGTACAAAACTAAAACACCGTTTTAACACTTACCTCACTACCCTGGAGTTGACTTGATGAAAACGACCCTCAAGCCGTTACTGGCCGCTCTGTGTCTGTCTGCTTTTGCCTGCTCCGTTTCTGCGCAAACCATTAAAGCCGCCGATGTGCATCCTGAAGGCTACCCGAACGTGGTAGCCGTACAGCACATGGGGGAGAAACTCAAACAACAAACCGACGGCAAGCTGGAGATCAAGGTCTTTCCCGGCGGCGTGCTCGGGGATGAAAAGCAGATGATTGAACAGGCGCAGATGGGGGCGATCGACATGATCCGTGTCTCCATGGCTCCGGTGGCGGCGATCCTGCCCGATATCGAAGTCTTTACCCTGCCCTATGTGTTCCGCGATGAAGACCACATGCACAAAGTCATCGACGGCGATATCGGCAAGCAGATTGGCGACAAACTGACCGCCAACCCCAAATCGCGGCTGGTGTTTCTCGGCTGGATGGATTCCGGCACCCGTAACCTGATCACCAAAACGCCGATCGTCAAACCGGAGGATCTGAAAGGCAAAAAAATCCGCGTTCAGGGAAGCCCGGTGGCGCTGGCGACACTGAAAGACATGGGGGCTAACTCGGTGGCAATGGGGGTCAGTGAGGTCTACAGCGGCATGCAGACCGGCGTAATCGACGGCGCTGAGAATAATCCGCCGACCTTCATCGCCCATAACTATATGCCGATCGCCAAAAACTATACCCTCAGCGGCCACTTCATTACCCCGGAAATGCTGCTCTACTCAAAAGTGAAATGGGACAAGCTCAGCGCAGACGAACAGCAGAAAATCCTGACCCTGGCGCGCGAAGCGCAGTTCGAACAGCGCAAGCTGTGGCAGGCCTATAACGCCGAGGCGCTGGCGAAGATGAAAGCCGGTGGCGTGCAGTTCCACGAGATCGACAAATCGGTATTTATCAAAGCCACAGAGCCGGTGCGCGCGCAGTATGGCGAAAAGCATCAGGACCTGATGAAAGCCATTGCTGACGTTCAGTAAACGGAGAACGTATGTCCGAACTCTACCTGAAGTGGATGGACCGGCTGTATCTGCTCGCCATGGGCGTAGCGGGATGCGCGCTGCTGGTCATGACGGTGGTGATCCCGATTGGCATCTTCTCGCGCTATGTGCTGAATCGCGGTGAATCCTGGCCGGAGCCGATTGCCATCATCTGCATGGTGACCTTTACGTTTATCGGCGCGGCGGTGAGCTACCGTGCCGGGTCACACATCGCGGTGAACATGCTGACCGACCGACTGCCAGACATGCTGAAAACAGCGTGTGCGCGTGTGGTGGATCTGCTGATGCTGCTGATCTCGCTGATTATGTTCTGGTACAGCTACTGGCTGTGTGTCGAACTCTGGGAGCAGCCGGTCGCCGAGTTTCCGATCCTGACGTCAGGGGAGAGTTATCTGCCGCTGCCGATTGGTTCTGCGGTGCTGATCCTGTTTGTCATTGAACGTCTGCTGTTTGGCTCACAGGAAAACCGTCCTGTGGTGCTGATCGGCAACCACAGTTAAGGGGTGAACAATGGATGCATTCGTTTTGTTATTCACCCTCGCCATTTTGCTGGCGCTGGGTATGCCGGTGGCGTTTGCCGTCGGCTTAAGCGCCGTCGCGGGCGCGTTGTGGATCGAGTTACCGCTCGAAGCGCTGATGATCCAGATCACCAGCGGGGTTAACAAATTTACCCTGCTGGCGATCCCGTTTTTCATCCTGGCGGGGGCGATCATGGCGGAAGGCGGCATTGCCCGACGGCTGGTGAATTTCGCGTATGTCTTTGTCGGTTTTATTCGCGGCGGGCTGTCGCTGGTGAATATTGTGGCCTCCACCTTTTTCGGCGCGATTTCCGGTTCATCGGTGGCGGATACGGCCTCCATCGGCAGCGTGATGATCCCGGAGATGGAGAGAAAGGGGTATCCCCGCGAGTATGCGGCGGCGGTCACCGCCAGCGGGTCGGTGCAGGCGATTTTAATCCCGCCCAGCCACAACTCGGTGATCTACTCGCTGGCCGCAGGCGGTACGGTCTCCATTGCCACGCTGTTTATCGCAGGCGTGCTGCCGGGGCTGCTGCTGGGACTGTGCCTGATGACGCTGTGTCTGTGCTTTGCCCATAAGCGCGGCTATCCAAAAGGCGAAAAGATCCCCTTAAAACAGGCGCTGAAGATTTTGCTGGACGCTCTCTGGGGGCTGATGACGGTGGTAATTATCCTCGGCGGGATCATGTCCGGGATATTCACCGCCACCGAATCCGCGGCAGTCGCCTGTCTGTGGGCATTCTTTGTCACCATGTTCATCTATCGCGACTACACGTGGAGCGAACTGCCGAAGCTGATGTGCCGGACGGTGAAAACGGTCACTATCGTGATGATCTTGATTGGATTTGCGGCGGCGTTTGGCGCGGTGATGACCTACATGCAGTTACCTGTGCGCATCACGGCGTTCTTCACCTCGCTCTCGGATAACAAGTACGTGATCCTGATGTACCTCAACATCATGCTGCTGCTGATTGGCACCCTGATGGATATGGCGCCGATCATTCTGATCCTGACGCCGGTGCTGTTGCCGGTGACCCAGTCGCTTGGGATCGACCCGGTCCATTTCGGGATGATCATGATGGTGAATCTGGGGATCGGGCTTATCACGCCGCCAGTGGGTTCGGTGCTGTTTGTGGCCAGTGCGGTAAGCAAGCAGAAAATCGAACATGTGGTGCGCGCGATGCTACCGTTTTACGGCATGCTGCTGCTGGTGCTGGGAATGATAACGTACATCCCGGCGATTTCGCTGTGGCTGCCGGGATTGTTAGGCATGCAGTAAGGGGGTTACCCCTTGCGGATCAAATACCGGTACGGCAGCGCTTCGGTCTGCTGTGCCACCAGTTCATGCTCCATAAAGGTACAAAAACCGGGGATATCGCGGGTGGTTGCCGGATCGTCAGCGATGATCAGCAGCGTTTCGCCGGTTTGCATATTGCGCACGGTTTTGCGCACCATCATTACCGGCTCAGGGCAGCGGAGGCCCTGCGCATCAAGGGTGTGGTCTGGAGTGGAAAACAGATCGGTCATGGTGTTCTCGGTCAGATAAAAACGGCTGTAGTTTACGCCCCGTAGCCAGCAATGCAAACCAGGTTAACGGTTGCGTAAAAACCAACCATTGCATTGTCCTGCCAAAGCAGTATCATGCTGCGGTTTTTATTGGGTTCCCTCACCCCAACGTATAAAAAGGTCACAATATGACGCCGTTTTCTGAATCGCAGCGCGTAAAAGCGTTGTTCTGGCTTTCGCTTTTTCATCTGCTGGTGATCACCTCCAGTAACTATCTGGTGCAGTTGCCGATCGCCATCTTTGGTTTCCATACCACCTGGGGCGCGTTCAGCTTCCCGTTTATTTTTCTCGCCACCGATCTGACCGTGCGTATTTTTGGCGCACCGCTGGCTCGCCGCATTATTTTTGCGGTCATGCTGCCGGCGCTGTTCGTGTCGTACGTCATTTCCTCCCTGTTTTACATGGGAAGCTGGCAGGGCTTTGAGGCGTTAACCCACTTCAACCTGTTTGTCGCCCGTATCGCCACCGCAAGCTTTATGGCCTATGCGCTGGGGCAGATCCTCGACGTGCACGTATTTAACCGCCTGCGTCAGAATCACCGCTGGTGGATGGCCCCCACCGCCTCGACGCTGTTCGGCAACGTCAGCGATACGCTGGCCTTCTTCTTCATTGCCTTCTGGCACAGCCCGGATGCGTTTATGGCCGAACACTGGATGGAAATTGCGCTGGTGGACTACTGCTTCAAGGTGCTTATCAGCATTGTCTTCTTCCTGCCGATGTACGGCGTGCTGCTGAATATGCTGCTGAAAAGACTGGCAGATAAATCTGAAATCACAGCATTGCAGGCTGGTTAAGGGTTCGCTTTATCAGTTGTGATAAGATGGACAAATGAGCCGTTATGGCCGTTTATCGAAAGGAAGAAGTCAATGCGCAATCTGGTTAAATATGTCGGGATTGGCCTGCTGGTTGTCGGCCTTGCAGCCTGTGATAACAGCGACACGAAAACGCCTGCTCAGGGCGCGTCTGCAGAGAGCAACGCAACCGGTCAGCCGGTGAACCTGCTGGACGGTAAACTCAGCTTCTCTCTGCCAGCGGATATGACTGACCAGAGCGGCAAGCTGGGTACCCAGGCGAACAACATGCACGTCTATTCCGATGCAACCGGGCAGAAAGCGGTGATTGTGATTGTGGGCGACGATACCAGCGAAGACCTGGCCGTGCTGTCCAAACGTCTGGAAGATCAGCAGCGCAGCCGCGACCCGCAGCTGCAGGTGGTGACGAACAAGTCCATCGAACTGAAAGGCCACACGCTGCAGCAGCTGGACAGCATTATCTCTGCAAAAGGTCAGACAGCTTACTCTTCCGTGGTGCTGGGTAAGGTTGATAACAAACTGCTGACCCTGCAGATCACCCTGCCAGCGGAAGATCAGCAGAAAGCGCAGACTGCCGCTGAAAACATCATCAACACCATCGTGATTCAGTAACACGTCAGGATGATGACGTGGCCTCCGGTGCCTGCACCGGGGGCCATTTTTTTAGCCGCCACGTGAGCATCAGGGCCATCACCACCAGACCCGCAGCCGCAAGATAGATAACCGGCACACCTGCCCAGGCCATGACCAGCCCTGCCAGCGGCCCGGTAATGCCCAACGACATATCCATAAACACCGTGTAGGTTGCCAGCGCCGCCCCCTGATTCTGCGGCGGCACGGCTTTCACCGCCACCACACCCAGCGCCGGGAAGACCAGCGAAAAACCGGCTCCGGCGAAGAACACGCCAACTTTTGCCATCCACGGCGCGGTCGCTATACCGGTCAGCAGCAGCCCGACAATCTCAACCGCAAAGCAGATCATCGCCACATTCAGCCCGCCCAGGCGGTTAATACCGTTCGGGAAGAGCAAACGGGCACCCACAAACGCACAGCTGAACAGGGTTAACGCAAAGGCCGCCCCATCCCAGCCTTTGGCGTCATAAAACAGCGTGATAAAGGTGGCGATCACCCCAAAGCCGGTAGTTGCCAGCGCCAGTGCCATACCATACGGCCAGACGCGCCCCAGCACTGCCCGGAACGGCAGCGGTTTACCTTTGCTGGCCTTCACTTTCGGGCGCGGCAGGGCAAACAGGATCGCCACCAGCGCGACCACCATAATGGTGCCCGCCAGCCCGTACAGTCCGCCATACGCATAGCACATCACCCCAAGCGGGGCGCCAAGCGCCATTGCCCCGTAGGTGACAATGCCGTTCCAGGAGATGACCCGGCCAATGTGCGGTGCCCCGACCACGCCTACGCCCCACAGCGTCGAGCCGGTTCCTGCCAGGCTTTGCCCAATACCGAGGATCACCCGGCCCAGGCACAGCAGCACCAGGCTGACCAACGGCCAGTGGCTGGTCGTTGCCGCCAGCAGGTAACTCAGGCCACTGAGAAAACAGCCGCATAATCCTGTGATCACAATGCTCTTCGGCCCGAACAGATCCGCGTAGCGACCCGCATGCGGGCGACTCAACAGCGTGGCGAAGTACTGCAGGCTAATCACCAGCCCCGCCCAGAATGCGCTAAACCCCATCACGTCATGAACGTAGCCCGGCAACACCGCCAGCGGCAGGCCAATCGTCAGATAACTGGCAAAGTTAAAAATCACAACGGAGACAATGCGCAGATTAAGGCGTAATCCGCTTAATGCCGGTTCGGCGGCGGGTTCGGGCATGAGGTTTTACCTGGATTTTTGCAACAGTGTTTCACTATTACCACGACGCCAGCAGAAAATCAGCAGCGACTTTCAGATTAACGGTGCCAGACGAAGCGGAACCCGCGCACTACACTTAACGGGCAATCACATTAAGGAACACGAATGACCCCTAACCCGCCCGACAAAGCAGGACTCCACATCCTGTTAAAACTCGCCTCTCTGGTGGTGATCCTCGCCGGTATCCATGCTGCCGCCGATATTATTGTCCAGCTTCTGCTGGCGCTCTTTTTTGCCATTGTGCTTAACCCGCTGGTGACCTGGTTTTTGCGCCGGGGTATCAGCCGCCCGGTGGCCATAACCATTGTGGTTATCGTGATGCTGATTGCCCTCACCGCCCTTTTCGGCGTGCTGGCCGCCTCGCTGAGCGAATTCTCCACGATGCTGCCGCAATACAACAAAGAGCTGACGCGCAAGATCGTGGCGCTTCAGGAGATGATGCCGTTCCTGAATCTGCATATTTCGCCGGAACGGATGTTGCGCCGGATGGATTCAGAAAAAATCATGACCTACGCCACCACGCTGATGACCGGCCTGTCCGGCGCTATGGCCAGCATTTTGCTGCTGGTCATGACGGTGGTGTTTATGCTGTTCGAAGTGCGCCACGTGCCCTATAAGCTGCGCTTTGCGCTGAATAATCCGCAAATTCACATCGCCGGTTTACACCGCGCGTTAAAGGGCGTCTCAAAATATCTGGCCTTAAAAACCCTGTTGAGCGTCTGGACCGGCGTGATTGTCTGGCTGGGGCTGATGCTGATGGGCGTGCAGTTCGCGCTGATGTGGGGAGTGCTGGCGTTTTTGCTGAACTACGTGCCCAACATTGGCGCGGTACTCTCCGCCGTGCCGCCCATGATTCAGGCGTTTCTGTTTAATGGCTTCTATGAGTGCATGCTGGTGGGGGCGCTGTTCCTCGTGGTGCATATGGTGCTGGGGAATATTCTTGAGCCAAGGATGATGGGCCACCGGCTGGGCATGTCGACGCTGGTGGTGTTCTTATCCTTACTGATTTGGGGATGGCTGCTGGGCCCGGTTGGGATGCTGCTGTCGGTACCGCTCACCAGCGTCTGTAAAATCTGGATGGAGACCACCAAAGGCGGCAGCAAACTGGCGATACTGCTGGGGCCGGGCCGACCCAAGAGTCGGCTTCCCGGTTAAACGTCTGGGGTGAGACGGAACATGACTCTACGGGAAATTTTTAGGAGAAACGTTATTCGCAAGCCTGCGACAACACTGTACGATGTACGCTGTAACATCGCGCTTGCGAAGTAAAAATCACAGAAACAGGTTTATCGCGGACGCGCGTAGATGAAATTTACCCTCACCATTATCGACTGGCAGGCCAGAGCGCCAGGACTCAGCGATGCCGACGCATGGCAGGCATGGTCGCGCCAGTCTGACGCCATCGATCCCGCCGCGCCGCTTGCAAAACTGACCGATCTGCCGATGATGACCGCCCGCCGCCTCAATTCGGGCAGTAAGCTGGCGGTGGATATTGGTCTTGCGATGCTGCGCAAACATCGTATCGATGCCGTGGTCTACAGCAGCCGCCATGGCGAGCTGGAACGCAACTACCGTATTCTGCAAGCGCTGGCGACGGAGCAACCCGTCTCCCCCACCGATTTTGCAATGTCTGTTCATAACGCCGCGGTCGGCAATCTTACGATCACTGCAGGTCAGCCGATTGTCTCATCCTCGGTCTCCGCCGGGATGGACACCTTCCAGCAAAGTTTGTGCGAAGTGTTGAGTCTGCTTCACGCGGGCTATTCCCGCGTTTTGCTGGTGGATTTTGACGGCGTCCTGCCCGAGTTTTATCACGCCGGGCTCCCGCCGCAGATGCCCGTCTGGCCTTACGCCCTTGCGCTGGTGATTGAAGCCGGGGACGCGCTCTGCTGTGAAACCCATCGCGAAAGCACAGGGGAAGAGCCCGCGCTGCCGCAAAGCCTTCAGTTCCTGCGACATTACCTGAGCGACGCGCGGCAATTTGCCCTGGCAGGCGAGCGTTTGCAGTGGCAGTGGACGCGCCAATGAGCCGGATCCTCTCCCGCCTCGATCGGTTATGGCGCATGCTGATGACCGGGTTTTGCTTCGCCCTGTTTGGCCTTGGCGGACTACTGCTGTCGCTGGTCTGGTTTAACCTGCTGCTGATTTTTCAGCGCGATCGCACGGCACGCCGCCGACTGGCGCGACGCAGCATCTCCGCCAGTTTTCGGCTGTTCCTGGCGGTCGTTCGCGGAACCGGCGTGCTGGATTACCGCTTTAACAATCTGGATGTTCTGCGCGCCGAGCGCGGCTGCCTGGTGATAGCCAACCATCCTTCGCTGCTGGACTATGTGATCCTCGCCTCGGTGATGAACGAAACCGACTGTCTGGTGAAAAGCGCGCTGCTGCGTAACCCCTTTGTCAGCGGCGTGATCCGTGCAGCCGATTACCTGATCAACAGCGAAGCAGAAACGCTGCTTCGTGCCAGCCAGCAGCGTCTGGCGCAGGGCGACACCCTGCTGATTTTCCCGGAAGGCACCCGCACCCGCGTGGGCGAAGCCATTACCCTGCAGCGGGGAGCGGCGAATATTGCCGTTCGTTGCAACAGCTCTCTGCGCGTGGTGGTGATCCACTGTAGCGAACGCATGCTGGATAAACAGAGTCGCTGGTACAATGTGCCGCCCAAAAAACCCATTTTTACCGTGGATGTTCGCGAACGCATCAACATTCATGATTTTTACGATGCGAGCCAGCACGAACCTGCGCTGGCGGCAAGGCAGCTAAACCGGCATATGCAGCAGCAATTAACATCCGGTCTTCAATCTTTGTCAGGAATGAAAGATGCAAGCGCTCTATCTTGAAATTAAAAATCTCATTATCTCTACGCTGAATCTGGAAGAACTTACCCCAGAGGATATCGACACCGACGCTCCGCTGTTTGGTGATGGACTGGGTCTGGACTCTATTGATGCCCTGGAGCTGGGGCTGGCTGTGAAAAATCAGTACGGCGTAGTGCTTTCTGCCGAGAGCGACGAGATGCGTCAGCACTTCTATTCCGTTGCCACGCTCGCCGCTTTTATTCATCAACAACGCGCCTGAGAATGACCCGCTATGACAGAACAAGAAACCCTTTATCAGGAAGTCTCTGCGCTTCTTATTAAACTTTTTGAACTCGACCCTGAGCTCATTACGCCGCAGGCCCGGCTTTACGAAGACCTGGATCTCGACAGCATTGATGCCGTAGATATGGTGGTTAACCTGCAGAAGAAGACGGGGCATAAAATTAAGCCTGAAACCTTCAAAGCGGTGCGTACCGTTCAGGACATCGTCGACGTTGTGGAACAACTCCAGCGCGACGCCTGACGTGCCTGCCATTCCGCTCATCCCGATACTGACGGGTCTGATGCTGCTGGCCTGGCCGTTTTTGATTGGCTATGGCCTTGCAAGCCACCATTTGCAATGGATATTGCCCCTGATGGCGCTGGTGTTGCTGCTGCGTGTCTGGCAGACGCGCCAGCAGCGCGGCCCCTTGCGCTACGTTTTCCTGAGCGTGACGCTGGCCGGGGCAGTGCTGTGCGTGGCGAGCCTTTTTCACGCTCACCTGTGGGTGCTGTTTTATCCGGTGGTCGTTAATCTGGTGATGCTGGTGGTCTTTGGGGGCTCGCTGTGGACATCCATGCCGATGGTGGAACGGCTGGCGCGGATACGGGAGCCCCAGCTGTCTCCTGCCGGGGTTCGTTACACGCGTAAAGTGACGAAAGTCTGGTGCGGCTTTTTTATCGGCAATGGCGCAGTCGCGCTGTTTACCGTGCTGTACGCCGACCTGCGCCTGTGGACGCTGTGGAACGGGATGCTTTCCTACATCCTGATGGGAACGTTAATGGCGGGTGAATGGCTGGTGCGACAACGGGTAATAAAAAACGATGGATAAACCGCTTCCTCTGAGCCAGTGGCTAAACGCCCCGCGTCCTGATGAGACGCCTGTCGCCTGGCTTGACGATCGTATCTGGACGCTGGGCGATCTGCGCCACGATGTAACGCAGCTGGTCGACGCGCTGCGTCAGGAAGAGGGCGAGCGCTGGGCGCTCTGTTTTGAAAACGGCTATCTTTTTATCGTCGCCCTGCTGGCGGCGCTTCATGCGGGTAAAACCCCCGTGCTCCCCGGGCACAGCCGGGGGGCGCAGCTTAACGAACAGCGGGCTATGTTCAGCGGCGTCCTGAGCGACACCACGCTTGAGTTTTCAGGGCGACTGCGGTTGGTCACCGCCACTGCGCCGACAAACACCCCCTTTTCCCCCTTGCCTGCCATTGACGAGACGCGCGTTATCGAGCTCTTTACCTCTGGCTCCACCGGCACGCCGCAGCGGGTGATTAAGCCGGTGATCGGCCTGGATCGGGAAGCCCGTCTGCTCGCCGATCGGTTTGGCGAACGGCTGACAGGCTGTCACGTCGTGGCCTCCGTGGTGTTGCATCATCTGTATGGCCTGACGTTTCGTGTTGTCTTACCCATGGCGCTTGGCCTGCCGCTGCATGCCTCCCTGCTGCAGTACGCAGAACAGCTGTCAGCGCTGCCGCAGGACAAACGGTATCTCTTTATCAGCAGCCCGGCATTCCTCAAGCGGCTCGACACCTCGCTTGTGCCGCCTCCGGTTGCCCTGCTGCTCTCAGCCGGGGGCGAACTGCCCTGGCGCGACATCATTCCTTGCCATGACTGGCTGAACGTCTGGCCTGATGAAATTTACGGCAGCACCGAAACGGGCGTTATGGCCTGGCGTCACCGTCTGGATGAGACAACGCTCTGGCAGCCGTTTCCCGGCGTAACGTTCCACGGCGATCGGGTGACGTCGCCACTGATCCGCGAGGCTGAAGGAATCGTGCTGGATGATATCCTGCATTTCGCGGCTGACGGGCAGTTCAACATCATCGGACGCCGTGGCCGGGTGGTTAAAATTGAAGACAAACGCATTTCGCTCGATGAGATTGAGCAGCGGTTACTGGCGCTGGACGGCATCTGCGACGCTGCCGCGCTGGCGGTCACTCGCCGTGGTCGTCAGGCCATTGGCGTGCTGCTGGTGCTCAGTGACGCGGCGCGCTTGCACAGAGACAACGGGGGTAAAAATGCCCAGGAATCCGCGTGGCGTCGCGCCCTTCGCCCCTGCCTTGAACCGGTTGCCGTGCCCCGCTACTGGCGCATTGTCGATGAAATCCCGGTCAACAGCATGAACAAGCGTGTGACTGCACAGCTACAGGAGTTATTTCATGAAGATTCATGAAATCGAACGCCACCAGACTCATCCGGAGCATCTGGAGATAACGCTTTATCTTGATCCTGACCTGCTCTGGTTTAAGGGACATTTTGCTGTCCAGCCCCTGCTCCCTGGCGTTGCACAACTCGACTGGGTGATGCATTACGCTACCACCCTGATGGCACCAGGCTACCGTTTTCACAGCATTCAGAATGTGAAGTTTGCGGCCCCGCTGTTGCCGGACAACACGGTGACGCTGATCCTTGACTGGCACCTTGCCCGTCAGATGCTCAGCTTCAGCTACCAGCGCCATGCGGGCAGTGAACGCCATACCGCCAGCAGCGGGAAGATTCGCCTATGTCAGTAACGTTCCGCCCCTGCGTGTTGATCCCCTGCTACAACCACGGTGCGATGATGGCCGCGGTGCTCGCACGTCTGGCACCGTTTGACCTCCCGTGCCTGGTGGTTGACGATGGCAGCGAAGAGAGCACGCGCCACACCCTGGCGCACTTAGCGGAGCAGCATCCGCAGGTTACGCTGCTGCGTCTGACGAAAAACAGCGGCAAAGGCGCGGCGGTAATGGCAGGGCTGAAAGCCTGCGCAGAGCGTGGCTTCACTCATGCAATCCAGGTGGATGCCGACGGCCAGCACGCTATTGAAGATCTCCCCCGCTTTCTGGCGCTGGCGCAACGTCACCCCGAGGCGCTGATTTCCGGTCAGCCCGTTTATGATGACTCCATACCCCGTTCGCGCCTTTACGGACGCTGGATAACGCACGTCTGGGTCTGGATTGAAACGTTGTCCCTACAGCTTAAAGACAGCATGTGCGGCTTTCGGGTCTATCCGATCACGCCGGTGATGCAGCTTGCCGCACGTACCCCGCTCGGCAAGCGCATGGACTTTGATACTGAAGTGATGGTCCGCCTCTACTGGCAGGGCACGCCCAGCTATTTTCTGCCCACCCGCGTCACCTACCCGGCAGACGGTGTATCCCACTTCGATGCGCTAAAAGACAACGTGCGCATCTCGCTGATGCATACCCGTCTGTTCCTGGGGATGCTGCCGCGCATCCCTTCCCTGCTGATGCGCCGTCGCCCGCAGCACTGGGCGCAACAGCAGGAGGTCAAAGGGCTATGGGGTATGCGCCTGATGTTACGCGTCTGGCAACTGCTTGGGCGCAAGGCCTTCACCCTCCTGCTGTGGCCGGTCACCGCCGTTTACTGGCTTACCGCCCGTTCGGCGCGTCAGGCGTCGCGGCAATGGCTGAGGCGGGTTAAAGAGGTCATGGCACAGCGACAGATCCTACCGCCCCCCCGGCTGAACAGCTTTTTTCACTTCCTGCGTTTTGGTCATGCCATGCTGAACAAGGTGGCCAGCTGGCGCGGCGAGATGAAGCTGCATCGCGATCTGGTGTTTGCACCGGGTGCCCGCGAGGCGCTGGGGCTGGACGATCCACAGGGTAAACTGCTGCTGGCCTCGCATCTTGGCGACGTGGAAGCCTGCCGGGCGCTGGCGCAGCGTGAAGGGGGGAAAACCATCAACGCCCTGGTCTTTAGCGATAACGCCCAACGCTTTAAGCAGATTATGGAAGAGATGGCTCCGCAGGCGGGCATTCACCTGATGCCCGTCACTGACATCGGCCCGGAGACCGCTATCCTGATCAAAGAAAAGCTGGATCGCGGCGAATGGGTGGCCATCGTGGGCGATCGTATCGCCGTCACGCCGCAGCGCGGCGGCAGCTGGCGCGTGATCTGGAGCGCGTTTATGGGCCAGCCCGCGCCGTTCCCACAGGGGCCGTTTATCCTGGCCTCCATTCTGCGCTGTCCGGTGGTGCTGATTTTTGCCCTCAGCCAGCAGGGGACGCTGACCCTGCACTGCGAACCGTTCGCCGACCCGCTGCTGCTGCCGCGCGGTGAACGTCAGCAGGCGCTGCAACATACCGTCGATCGCTACGCGCAGCGGCTGGAACATTACGCCTTACTGTCACCGCTCGACTGGTTTAATTTTTTCGATTTCTGGCAACTGCCCGAAATCAGCGAGAAGGAGTAAAGGGTGCTGACCGATCCCCGCTTTACGACGGAAGTTGAAATCACCGTCCCGTTCCACGACGTCGACATGATGGGCGTGGTCTGGCACGGCAACTATTTCCGCTACTTTGAAATAGCCCGCGAAGCGCTGCTCAATCAGTTCGACTACGGCTATCGCCAGATGAAAGCCTCCGGCTATGTCTGGCCGGTGGTCGATACGCGGGTGAAATACCGCGATGCGGTGACCTTTGAACAACGCATCCGGGTCCGGGCGCAGATTGAAGAGTATGAAAACCGCCTGCGCATTGCCTATCAAATCTTCGACGCGCAGACCGGTAAACGCACCACCACCGGTTACACCATCCAGGTGGCGGTCGACGCAGCCACCCGCGAAATGTGCTTTGTCAGCCCGGGGATCTTGTTTGAACGTATGGGAGTCACGCCATGAAATGGTTGCCTTTGCTGGCGCTGATGTTTAGCCCGCTGGTCAGCGCCGTGACGCTGGATGAACTGCAGCAGCGGTTTACGCAACAGCCCGTGGTGCGCGCTCACTTCGAGCAGGTTCGTACGATCAAAGACATGCCGCAGCCGCTGCGTTCGCAGGGCGAGATGGTGATCGCCCGTGACAGCGGCCTGCTGTGGGATCAAAAAGCCCCGTTCCCCATGACGCTGCTGCTGGATGACAAACGGATGGTGCAGACCATCAACGGCCAGCCGCCGCAGACCATTACCGCCGACAATAATCCGCAGATGTTCCAGTTCAACCACCTGCTGCGGGCGTTGTTCCAGGCCGACCGCAAGGTGCTGGAAGAGAATTTCCGCATCGATTTTCAAGACCTGGGGGAAGGCCGCTGGTCGCTGGTGCTCACGCCCACCACGACGCCGCTGAACACCATTTTCGCCACCCTCGATTTGGGCGGTGCGACCTTTCTGGAGTCTATTCGTCTTAACGACAAACAGGGCGACCGTACGGATATCACCCTCTCCAGTCACCGACTGACACCCGCCAGCCTGACCGATGACGAACGCCAACGCTTTGCCGCACCGTAAATCGCTGCGCCCGGCGCTGCTATGGGCCGCGGGATGCCTGATTATGCTGGGCCTGCTGGTGTCGCTGCTGCCCGGCGCGCGCCTGAACAGCAGCGTGCTGGCCATGTTACCGACACAGACGCTGGGGGCGATCCCTCCGGCGCTCAACGACGGCTTTATGCAGCGGCTCGACCGTCAGCTGGTCTGGCTGGTCAGCCCCGGCAAAAAACCCGATCCGCGCGTGGCGCAGCAGTGGCTGACGCTGCTGCAACGCAGCGGAGCACTGAGCGAGGTCAAAGGGCCCATGGACGCCGCCGGGCAACAAGCCTGGGGCGAGTTTTTCTGGCAGCACCGCAACGGGATGATTGACCCCGCCACCCGCGCCCGCCTGCAAAACGGCGGTGAAGCGCAGGCGCAGTGGGTTTTATCTCAGCTTTACTCGGCCTTTTCCGGCGTGAGCGGCAAGGAGCTGCAAAACGATCCGCTGATGCTGATGCGCGGCGCGCAGCTCGCGCTGGCGCAAAACGGCCAGAAGCTGCGGCTGATGGACGGCTGGCTGGTGACGCAGGATGACGCCGGAAACTACTGGTATCTGCTGCACGGCGAGCTGGCCGGTTCCTCTTTTGATATGCAGCAAACCCACCGGCTGGTGACCACCCTGAACGCGCTGCAGGCGACGCTGAAAACGCATTACCCACAGGCGCAACTGCTGTCTCGCGGCACGGTGTTTTACAGCGATTACGCCAGCCAGCAGGCCAAACGGGATATCTCCACGCTGGGTGTCGCCACCCTTCTGGGCGTACTCTTGCTGATTGTGGCGACATTCCGCTCCCTGCGTCCGCTGCTGCTGTGCGCGATCTCCATTGGCATCGGCGCGCTGGCGGGCACGGTCGCCACCCTGCTGTTCTTTGGCGAGCTGCATCTGATGACGCTGGTGATGAGCATGAGCATCATCGGTATTTCGGCCGATTACACCCTCTACTACCTGACCGAACGGCTGGTGCACGGTGGCGAAAACTCGCCGTGGCAAAGTCTGGATAAAGTGCGTAATGCCCTGCTGCTGGCGCTTCTGACGACCGTCGTGGCGTACCTGATTATGATGCTGGCCCCCTTCCCCGGGATCCGCCAGATGGCGCTATTTGCCGCCGTGGGGCTGAGCGCCTCGTGCCTGACGGTGATATTCTGGCACCCCTGGCTGTGCCGTGGATTGCCGGTACGCCCGGTTCCGGCCAGCAGAGCGATGTCGAGCTGGCTGACCGCCTGGCGACGTAATAAAACACTCGCGGTTGGCCTGCCCGTCACGCTGGCGCTCCTTTCCGCCGCAGGTATTGCCACCCTGAAGGTGGACGACGATATCGCCCAGCTGCAGGCGCTGCCGAAAACGATTCTGGCGCAGGAGAAGACCATTACCGCCCTGACCGGCCAGCGCGTCGATCAGAAATGGTTTGTGGTTTACGGCACGTCAGCCCAGCAGACGCTGGAGCGGCTGGAGGCCTTTACCCCTGCGCTGGCACAGGCGCAAAAAGCGGGTGAGCTGGCAAGCTGGCGAACCCTGCCGCTGAACTCCATGAAGCGTCAAAAAAGCGATCTGGCGCTGCTGCACCACGCTGCGCCTGCGGTAATGAACGTGCTGCACAGCGCCGGACTGAACACCGTCTCACCGGATCTGACGCCAATGCCTGTCAGCGTGGACGCCTGGCTTGCCAGCCCGGCCAGCGAAGGCTGGCGTCTGCTCTGGCTGACCCTGCCGGGCGGCGAAAGCGGCGTGCTCGTCCCGGTGGACGGCGTCAAAAACAGTACGGCGCTAAGTGAACGGGCGGCACAGCATGAAGGGGTCGTCTGGATCGATCGTAAGGCCAGTTTTGACAGCCTGTTTGCCCTCTACCGCACCCTGCTGACGGGGCTACTGTGCGTAGCGCTGGCGGCGATTGCCTGCGGCGCCATAATCCGACTTGGCTGGCGTCAGGGGCTTATCAGCCTGGTGCCGTCGGTACTGTCGCTCAGCTGCGGGCTGGCGGCGCTGGCCGTCGCCGGGCATTCCGTCAATCTGTTTTCACTGCTGGCGCTGGTGCTGGTGCTCGGCATTGGCATCAACTACACGCTGTTTTTCAGCAACCCGCGCGGCACGCCGCTGACGTCGATGCTGGCTATCACCCTGGCGATGATGACCACGCTGCTGACGCTGGGCATGCTGGTGTTCAGCGCGACGCAGGCCATCAGCAGCTTTGGAATTGTGCTGGTAAGCGGTATTTTCACCGCCTTCCTGCTGGCCCCGCTGGCGATGCCAGCCAGGAACGAGAGAAAACCATGATGAACGCTTTTTACCGCGTCGCCGCGCTGGCTGCGACGCTGCTGCTGGCAGGCTGCAGCCATTCGACCGATACTGAAGAAACTCGCCCGCAGGCCTGGCTTCAGCCGGGCACGCAGGTGACGCTGCCACCGCCGGGCATTACGCCAGCCATCCGTTCTCAGCAGTTGCTGACCGGCCGATTTAACGGTCAGACTCAGTCGCTGCTGGTTCTGCTGAACGCTGACGGGCAAAAAGTGACGCTTGCCGGGCTCTCGTCGGTGGGGATCCGCCTGTTTCTCGCGACCTATGACAACACCGGGATCCATACCGAGCAGTCGGTCGTTATGCCCCAGCTACCGCCCGCCAGCCAGGTGCTGGCGGATGTGATGCTCAGCCACTGGCCGCTCAGCGCCTGGCAGCCGCAGTTGCCGAAGGGATGGACGCTAAAGGATACTGACACCCGACGCGAACTGCGTAACCCTGACGGCAAGCTGGTCACCGAGATTGTCTACCTGCAACGCAACGGTAAGCGCGAGCCGATCAGCATTGCGCAGCACGTCTTTAAATACCACATCACCATTCAATATCTGGGTGACTGAGATGATTTACATTTCCGCTGTTGGCATGGTCAACGCGCTGGGCAACTCGGCCGATGAGATCGCGGCCAACCTGAACGCCGGGATTGCGCCGGGTATGCGTCATCGCGCCGGATGGCTGCAAGGATTACCTGATGCCATGCTGGGCGGCGTTGAGGGTGAACTGCCGCCGATACCGGATAGCCTGGCAGCACACCGCAGCCGTAATAATCAGCTGTTGCTGGCGGCGCTGGCACAGATTCAGCCTGCCGTTGAGGCAGCCATCGCCCGCGTGGGCCGCGACCGCGTGGCGGTGGTGCTGGGCACCAGCACCTCAGGGCTGGATGAAGGCGATGAGTACGTGCGCCTCTCCCTGAACGGCGAACGCAGCCCGCAATGGCAGTACCCGCAGCAGGAGTTGGGCGACCCCTCCCGCTTCCTCGCCAACTGGCTGCAGCTGGATGGCCCGGCGTATACCATTTCGACTGCCTGCTCCTCCAGCGCCCGGGCGATCATCAGCGGACAGCGTCTGATTGAGGCCGGACTGGTGGATGTCGCCCTTGTAGGCGGGGCAGACAGCTTAAGCCGTATGCCGGTCAATGGTTTTAACAGCCTTGAATCGCTCTCGCCCACGCAGTGCGAGCCGTTTGGCCGAGACCGCCGGGGGATCACCATCGGTGAAGCGGCGGCCCTCATGGTGCTGACGCGCGAACCGGATCAGGTTGCGCTGCTGGGGGCGGGTGAATCGAGCGATGCGTACCATATCTCTGCCCCACATCCCGAGGGAGAAGGCGCCATTCGCGCCATTACCCAGGCGCTGAAGGAGGCAGGCATGACGGCAGATGACGTGGGCTATATTAATTTGCACGGCACCGCCACTCCCCTCAACGATCGGATTGAGGCGCACGTGATTAACGCCCTCTTTGGCGACCGGGTACCGTGTAGCTCCACCAAACACCTCACCGGCCATACGCTTGGCGCGGCCGGGATCACTGAAGCCGCATTAAGCTGGCTGATCCTGACCCGTGACCTGCCATTGCCGCCGCAGGATTTTTCCCGCTACGCGCCGGACGACACGCTGCCGCCCTGCGGCCTGCTGCATCAGCGTGCGCCGCTGACAAAACCGGTGATTTTATCGAACTCATTCGCCTTTGGCGGTAACAACTCCAGCCTTCTGCTGGGGAGAGTGTCATGAGTTATTTATCCCCCGCCGACTACCTGCCTCACGACGCACCGATGATGCTGCTGGAGCGCGTTGAGCGTGTCACCGACAGCAGCGCGGTGTGCAGCGTCACGGTCGACGGGCACGGTGTGCTTGCGCCGTTCCTGAACGTTGACGGCGATCTGCCGGGCTGGTTTGCGCTGGAACTGATGGCCCAGACCGTGGGCGTCTGGTCTGAATGGCACCGTCTGCAAAAAGGCCTGCCCCACAGCCCGCTGGGCATGGTGCTGGGCGCGCGCGAGCTGGTGTGCAGCACGGGCCGCTTTGCTGCAGGCACTACGTTAACCATTACCATTGAGCGCCTGATGCAGGACGAACGCTTTGGCAGCTTTGAATGCACAATCCAGACGGATAACGCCCCCCTTGCCACGGGCCGTGTGAATACGTTCCAGCCCAGCGAGGACGAATTAACCTCACTTTTCTCTCAGGGAGCTTCATCATGACACGTTCCGTACTGGTCACGGGCGCCAGCAAAGGCATTGGCCGCGCCATCGCCTGTCAGCTTGCCGCTGACGGTTTCACCGTAGGCGTGCATTACCATCGCGATGCTGATGGCGCGCATGAGACGCTGGAGGCCATTGTTCAGGCTGGCGGAACGGGTCGTTTACTGACCTTTGACGTGGGCAACCGCGAGCAGTGCCGCGAGGTTCTGGAACAGGAAATCAGCACCTTTGGCGCATGGTATGGCGTGGTCAGCAATGCCGGGATAACCCGCGATGGCGCGTTTCCGGCGCTCAGCGACGAGGACTGGGATAGCGTCATCCACACCAACCTCGACAGTTTTTATAACGTTATTCATCCCTGCATCATGCCGATGATCGCAACCCGCAAGGGCGGGCGGATTATCACCCTGTCGTCCGTGTCAGGCGTGATGGGCAACCGCGGACAGGTGAACTACAGTGCCGCCAAGGCCGGTATTATCGGCGCCACCAAAGCGCTGGCCATTGAACTGGCAAAACGCAAAATTACCGTCAACTGCATCGCGCCCGGGCTGATTGATACCGGCATGATCGAGATGGAAGAGGCCGCGCTGAAAGAGGCCATGTCCATGATCCCGATGCAGCGCATGGGTCAGGCGGACGAGGTGGCCGGTCTGGCGAGTTATCTGATGTCAGACCGGGCAGGCTATGTGACACGCCAGGTGATCTCGATCAACGGGGGGATGTTATGACGCGTCGGGTGGTGATTACGGGAATGGGAGGTGTGACCGCCTTTGGCGAGGACTGGCCGACCATTTCACAGCGGCTGCTCGGCTACGAAAACGCCGTGCGCACCATGACGGAGTGGCAAGAGTATGCCGGTCTGCAAACGCTGCTGGCAGCCCCCATCGAGGATTTCACCCTTCCGGCACACTATACCCGCAAGCGCATTCGCGCCATGGGCCGCGTGTCGCTGCTCTCCACCCGCGCCACCGAACTGGCGCTTGAGCAGGCGGGCCTGATCGATGACCCGGTACTGACGCAGGGGCAAACCGGCATCGCCTATGGGTCGTCCACGGGCAGCACGGGCCCGGTAAGCGACTTTGCCTCCATGCTGATGGAAAAACACACCAATAACATCACCGGCACCACCTATGTGCAGATGATGCCGCACACCACCGCGGTCAATACCGGCCTGTTCTTTGGTCTGCGGGGGCGCGTCATTCCCACGTCGAGTGCCTGTACCTCCGGCAGCCAGGCGATTGGTTACGCCTGGGAAGCCATTCGCCATGGTTATCAGACCGTCATGGTCGCCGGGGGCGCCGAGGAGCTTTGTCCTTCAGAGGCGGCGGTATTTGATACGCTGTTCGCCACCAGCCAGCGCAACGACGCGCCGAAAACCACGCCGTCGCCCTTCGATACCGCGCGCGATGGTCTGGTCATCGGCGAAGGGGCAGGCACGCTGATTCTGGAAGAACTGGAGCACGCCAAAGCACGCGGGGCGACCATCTACGGCGAAATCGTGGGCTTTGCCACCAACTGCGATGCAGCGCATATCACCCAGCCGCAGCGTGAAACCATGCAGATTTGCATGGAGCAATCGCTGGCAATGGCCGGTTTAGGCGCCACGGACATCGGGTATATTTCCGCCCACGGCACCGCCACCGATCGGGGTGATATCGCCGAAAGCCAGGCCACTGCGGCCATCTTTGGCGACAGGGTCCCCCTCTCCTCGCTGAAGAGCTATTTTGGCCATACGTTAGGTGCCTGCGGTGCGCTGGAAGCATGGATGAGCGTGCAGATGATGCGTGAAGGCTGGTTTGCCCCGACGCTCAATTTAAGACAACCGGATGAGCAATGTGGTGCTTTAGATTATATTATGGGGGAAGCCCGTCAGATTGACTGCGAGTATCTGCAAAGCAATAACTTCGCGTTTGGCGGCATCAATACCTCAATCATTATCAAACGCTGGGCGTAACTATGTACCAGTTTATACTGGGAAAAATCTCCACCCTTTGCGCGGACCCGCTGGCGTCAACGCTCGCAGATATGGCACCTCAGGGTGCGCGAAACCGTTCCTGGCTGGCAGGCAGGACGCTGCTCGCCCGGACATTATCCCCGTCTCCGCTGCCCGACATTGTGTACGGTGAACAGGGGAAACCCGCCTTTGCGAAAGATCATCGGCTCTGGTTTAACCTGAGCCACAGCGGGGACGACATTGCCCTGCTGGTGAGCGATGAAGGTGAAGTAGGCTGCGATATCGAAGTGATACGCCCGCGTGAAAACTGGCAGGCACTGGCGAACGCGGTTTTCAGCGTGGCGGAGCATGCAGAGCTGGAACGCGAAGCGCAGGAAGCGAAGCTCCCGGCTTTCTGGGGGATCTGGACGCGTAAAGAGGCAATTGTGAAGCAACGAGGCGGCAGCGCCTGGCAGATTGTCAGCATCGACAGTACCTCTGAGGCCCACTCGGTCAGCCAGCTTCAGTTTGGCTCGCTGAGTCTCGCCGTCTGCACGCCCACTCCGTTCACCCTTACCCCCGGGGCGATTTTTCACCACGAGATGTCCGGGGCAGGAATATCACCAGCACGCCCAGCATAATCAACCCGACACCCGCCAGCCCCTGCCACGAGAACGACTCGCCCCAGCCGGGCAGCAGGATCGCCGCGCCCCACACCAGAATATAACTGAGGCTCAGCAAGGCATACGCTTTGCTGAGCGCCATGCGATGCAGCGCCAGATACCAGCAGCCCATAGAGGCCACATAGCCCATCAGCCCCAGCAGCAGCGCGCCGGTACCGGACGAAAAATGCCAGAGAGCCCTGAAAAATGCCAGCGCCTCGCCGACGGGCGGAAGCGCCTGCATGGCGCTGCGCAGCAGCAGCTGCGCGGCACTGACTAACGCCACGCTGCATAACGCCCAGCACGCCCCTTTCACAGGCTTCCTCCCAGCAGAACAATCCCGATCATAATCAACCCTACGCCCAGCCAGTGATGTCGGGCCACCTTCTCATGCCAGAGCCCCTTCGCCGCCAGCGTCACCCAGACAAAATTAAGGCTCAGCATGGGATAGGCGACCCCGACGGGAAGACGCTGCAATACCACCAGCCAGACCAGCATGCCGCAGCCCAGCGCCAGCAAGGCGAGCCCCAGCCACAGCACAATATGCGCGCCACGCCGCCCGATTTTCGCCGGACGGGTCGCTTGCTTCTGACAGAGCTGTCCCGCGCAGGTCAGCAGACTTGCCAGCACCAGCCAAAGCCAGGTCATCATTGCGGCAGATACTGCAGGTAAGCCAGCCGCCCCTGGATATACAGGTAGTCCGGCTTTGGCAGGTTATCCCGGTTCAGATCGTCGTTCTTCGACAGCAGGATCACCAGCGACACGTTCCCCTGCTGGCGATGCCTCGCCAGCCACTGCGCAAAGTCATCTTTAGTGATAAAGCGGTCTTTCACGTCCGGATAATCCAGCCCGTAACGCAGTTCACCGCTCTGACCAAACATGATGATGTCATTACGCTTAAGCTCCCACGCCAGCCCTGCCGCCACGCCGACGTTATCGGCCAGCACAAACCGGCTCTGCTGGAGCGGGTCGCGCACGGTATCCACCAGCGACTGTGGCTGTTTGGAGTCCACCACCAGGTTGGGAATGGCAAAACCAATCAGCAACGCCAGCCCGGCAGGGCACAGCGCCGCCAGCCACCAGCGCTGCTGGCTCCGTCTGAAGCTAAACCAGCCCACCACGGCCCAGACGAGGAAGGCCACCACCGCGCAGAAGACTTTAAACAGCTCGACCGATGTCCAGACCGGGTGCTTAGCCAGCCCCCACGGCGACACGACTAACGCCGCGATGACACCGAGGGTACCGAACGCCAGGTTGATCCCGGCATTGATGCGTAACACGCTGGCCCCCTTTTCCGCAGCGAGGCAGGCATAGCGCGCCATCAGGATCGCCAGCGGGGCAAAACACGGCAGGATGTAGGTAGGCAGCTTGCCTTTGGCAATGCTGAAGAATAAAAGCGGCATCACCACCCAACCGAGCAGATAAAGCCCGCCGCCTGCCGGATGTTTTT
Source organism: Enterobacter sp. T1-1 (assembly GCF_000710795.1). Lineage (NCBI taxonomy): Bacteria > Pseudomonadati > Pseudomonadota > Gammaproteobacteria > Enterobacterales > Enterobacteriaceae > Enterobacter > Enterobacter sp. T1-1. The sequence continues at coordinate 53,262 of NZ_JALW01000065.1, forward strand.
CACGCCAGCCCAGACGCAGCGCACCGGGCAACAGCGCCAGCCACGGCAGACTGCCCGCGACCAGGAATGGCAGGTAATACCAGAACGGGGCTTTGTGCTGGGCGTCGCTTTGGGCAAAACGCTGAATGTGTTCAACCCAGAAGAAGTAGCGCCAGAAATCGGGTTCACGCTGGGCAATCGCCAGCCCCCAGGGCAAGACAATAAGCACGCAGCTCAGGATCGCAAGCCCGCCAAAAATCAGCACCTCTTTCCAGCGCTTTTGGGCAATCACCCACGGCAGGACGCCAAGGACCGGCACCGCCAGGGCGAGAAAGCCTTTGGTCATCACCCCCATGCCGCAGGCCAGCCCCAGCACGATGTAGCCCCCCGCTTTGCCAGCCAGGGTCTGCGCCTGCGAGGCCAGCCAGAAACTGCACATCGCCGCCGCCAGCCACAGGGAGATGATGGGGTCGAGCACGGCATAGGTGCCAATGCCATAGACCAGAAACAGCGTCAGGAAGATAAGGCCGGAGAACAGGGCAACGCGTTTATCGCGCCAGAGTTGCCAGGCCATCCAGATAACCAGTAGCGCCGTCAGGCCGGTGGAAAAGATGGCCCCGGCGCGCACGGCAAAGTTTGTATGGCCAAACAGCAGTTGCCCGAGACTGTTGACCCAGTAGCCAGCAATCGGCTTTTCAAAGTAACGCAGCCCCAGAAAATGCGGCACAATCCAGTTGCCGGAGGCGAGCATTTCACGGCTGATTTCCGCATAGCGCGTTTCATCAGGCTGCCATAACAGACGGATATCAACCGGAATGAGATAGTAAACAATAAACAGGGCGAAAAGCCCTAAGCCATAACGGGCGACTTTCATGGTACCGGACTCACGGTTTGTTGATAGCCAAGCCAGCCTTCCCGGCCAGCCATTTCACTTCGCACAATTTTGCCGACGGGCAGCGTACTGAGATCGTCTGGCAGCAGGTCGATCAACGGGCAGAACTGAATCCCCTCCTGCGCCGCCAGCGTCAACAGCGCATCGAAATCATGCTGATACGCAATCCCTTCCACCTCGGCGTGGATGGTGTAGACCGGCGTGCCGGTGTCGCGATGTATACAGTCCAGAATGTAGCGGTTGAAGCCGTCGGCGGTCACCTCGCGCCCCACCACTTCATCCCAGGTGGGCAGTGTGACCGGGATTTGCACCGTGCCAACGCGGTTTTCACCGAGCTGCGGTAAAAACGGTCCGCTGCCCCGGCAATCGCTGTTGTAGCGAAACGCGAACGGCTCTTTGGCTTTCACGACGCGTTGATCCGCACGCCATCCGGCCACGGCGGAGCAACGCACCGACTGCCCGATAATGGCCTCCAGCTCACGCAGACCACGCTCGATTTCCCGGGCCAGGCGAGGAATGTCCCAGACGCCCGCCCAGGCCTGCCAGGCATGGTGATCCCAGGCATGCAGGCCGACCTCATGGTGCTGCGCCGCTTCACGGATGATGGCTTCGTTACCCGCGCCGATACGCCTGCCGGGCCATGCGGTACCGGCCAGCAAAATATCCCAGCCGTAGAGCGATGCTGCGCGCGAGCGCAGCATTTTGAACAGAAATGCCGGTTTAACCAGACGCCATAAATGACGTCCCATGTTGTCTGGCCCCACGCTGAAGAAGATGCTGGCACGCACATCGTGCTTGCTCAGCAGCGTCAGCAGTCCGGGAACGCCGTCACGCGTTCCCCTGAAGGTATCGACATCAATGCGTAAACCGACTTTTTTCATGAGGCCTGTTCCGACAGCTCCACGGTGCGCAGGAAGAAATCGAGCGTCTCATCAATGGTCTGCTCCATCTTCACCGTTGGCGTCCAGTTCAGGCAGCGCTTCGCATTGCGAATGCTCGGCTTGCGGTGCTCAACGTCCTGGTAGCCTTTGCCATAGTAGCTGCTGCTTTCCACTTCGCGGAATCCTGCAAACGGCGGGAACTGGTTACGCAGCGGATGGCGCTCAAAGCTTGCCAGCAGCATTTCGGCCAGTTCACGAATGCTCGCTTCGTTATCCGGGTTGCCGATGTTGATGATCTCCCCGTTGCAGCGGCCATCCTTGTTTTCAATGATGCGGAACAGGGCTTCGATGCCGTCGCTGATGTCGGTGAAGCAGCGTTTTTGTTTACCGCCTTCAATGAGCTTAATGGGCGAGCCTTCTACCAGGTTCAGGATCAGCTGGGTAATGGCGCGGGAGCTACCAATGCGCGCCGCGTTCAGGTTATCCAGACGTGGCCCCATCCAGTTGAACGGCCGGAACAGGGTAAAGCGCAACCCTTCTTTCTCGCCGTAGGCCCAAATTACGCGGTCCAGCAGCTGTTTAGAGACGGAGTAAATCCAGCGCTGCTTGTTGATCGGCCCGACTACCAGGTTAGAGGTATCTTCATCGAAGTTTTTATCGGTACACATGCCGTACACTTCGGAGGTGGACGGGAAGATGATGCGCTTATCGTATTTCACGCAGTCGCGGATAATCTTCAGGTTCTCTTCAAAGTCCAGCTCGAATACGCGCAGCGGATTGCGGGTGTACTCAATCGGCGTGGCAATGGCGACCAGCGGCAGCACCACGTCGCATTTTTTGATGTGGTACTCGATCCACTCGGAGTGGATGCTGATATCCCCTTCCACGAAATGGAAGCGCGGGCAGTCAAGGAAACGGCTGATGGCATCGGAGCCAATGTCGAGGCCATAAATTTCGTAGTTATCGTCTTTCAGCAGACGCTCGGTCAGGTGGTTACCAATAAAACCGTTTACGCCGAGGATCAGCACGCGGGTGCGGCGCTTAATTGCCACCACCGGGGCGCTGGTGATCAAGGCGCTGGGAACCAGCCCCAGAGACTGCGCCAGCTGCGCGCCCTGCACATAAACGCCGTTGTCGGTCTGACCGGTCACGATCTCCAGCGCCTGCTCGCCGCAGCTGACAATCAGCGGAGAGACAGAGACGATAGTGCCCGGTTTCGCGGCCGGGACATCGTCGCGCACGCGGGATTTCCAGACGATGAATTTGCTGACGCCGGCAAAGCTATACGCCCCCGGCCAGGGGTCGGTCACCGCGCGCACCAGGTTGTGCAGCTGGCGGGCGGGCTTGTTCCAGTCCAGACGGCCGTCTTCCGGCGTGCGGCGGCCAAAACAACTCGCCTTGCTCTCGTCCTGAGCGGTCTCGCTGAAGGTGCCGTTCAGGATGGTTGGCAGTGCATCGCGCAGCAGGCTTTGTGCCACCGAGCAGAGTTTCTGATGAAGCTGCAGCGCCGTCTCATCCGCATCAATGGCAACACGCTGCTGCGCAATGATGGCGCCCGCATCAGCGCGGTGCACCATGCGGTGCAGGGTCACGCCGGTTTCAGTTTCGCCATTCACCAGCACCCAGTTCAGCGGCGCGCGGCCACGGTAGGCGGGCAGCAATGAGCCGTGAAGGTTAAATGCCCCTTTCGTCGCCAGACGTAAAATATCGTCGCAAATCAGGTTGCGGTAGTAGAACGAGAAGATGACATCCGGGGCGGTGTCGCGAATGCGATCCACCCACAGCGGGTGGTTGATATCGTCCGGCGCGTAGACCGGAATGCCGCGCTCGGCGGCGATACGCGCCACGGAGCCAAAGAAGTTATTCTCGCCTGCGGTGTCCGGATGCGTGAAGATGGCAGCGATATCATAACCCGCTTCAAGCAGGGCATGCAGGCCCGCGCACCCCATATCGTGATAGGCAAAGACAACAGCTTTCATGGGTGTTTTTCCTCTTGAGAGACTTTGTGTTCCTGGCGGACAACACGTTGAATAAAGTAGCGCGGACGTGCGCGAACATCGTTATAGATACGGCCAATGTACTCACCGAGCAGGCCCATCCCGACAAACTGGGCGCCGATGAACATGAACAGCACGGCAAAGAGCATGAACACCCCTTCCGCCGCCCACTGGGGGCCAAAGACCAGACGCAGGACGACCAGCAAAACGGAAAGCGTAAACCCGGCCAGCGCGATAATGCTGCCAAAGACGCTCAGCAGGCGCAGCGGCGTGGTGGTCAGGCAGGTGATGAGGTCGTACATCAGGTTGATAAGACGCATAAAGCTGTACTTCGACTCCCCGTGCTCACGCTCGGCGTGCAGCACCGGGATCTCCGTCGCCTTACGGGCAAAGGTATTCGCCAGAATCGGAATGAAGGTGCTGCGTTCATGGCAGTGCAGCATGGCGTCGACAATATGGCGGCGATAGGCGCGCAGCATGCAGCCGTAATCGCCCATCGCTTTGCCGGTGGTGCGCTGAATCAGGCGGTTGATGGTGCGGGAAGCCAGCTTGCGGAACAGGCTATCCTGACGATTCTGCCGTACCGTACCCACCACGTCGTACCCTTCGTCGGCTTTGGCGACCAGCCGGGGGATCTCCTCCGGCGGGTTTTGCAGATCGGCATCCAGCGTGATGACCAAATCCCCCGTCACGTGGCTGAAACCGGCCATAATGGCCGAATGCTGGCCATAGTTGCGGTTAAGCAGCACCGCGACGATATGGCTGCCTTCGGCCTGCGCAGCCTCGGTCAACATCAGGGCGGAGTTATCGCTGCTGCCGTCATCCACCAGCAGGATTTCGTAGGCTTTGCCCAGCGTCTCGCAGGCGGCGGTGGTGCGGCGGATCAGTTCGGGCAGGCTCTCCTGCTCGTTATAAACGGGGATCACCACAGAAACTTTTTGTACAGGCGGCGCACTGAACATATCAATGTCCTGCAAGCTGATGGAGCGCGGTAATGACGCGGGTTGTGTCGTCATGAGTCATGTCCGGGAAAAGTGGGAGAGAACAAATACGCGCGCTGTTCCATTCAGAATGCGGGAGCGATACATCAGGAAAACGCTCGCGGTAGTATTTTTGGGTGTGTGCCGCGCGGAAATGCAGGCCAGTGCCGATGCCCTTCTCCTTCAGGGCCGCCATCAGGTTATCGCGGGAGATCCCGCAGCGGGCTTCATCCACGCGAATAATAAACAGGTGCCAGGCGTGCACATGCGGCCATGAGGGAATAGTGAGCGGCTGGAACGGCGTGTCGGCCAGCTCGCGCAGGTAGCGTTCGGCGATGTCCTGACGGCGTTTATTGGCCTGTTTCAGTTTGCCCAACTGCACCAGCGCCAGCGCGGCGTTGATATCCGCGAGGTTGTATTTAAAGCCGGGCGCGATCACTTCGGCCTGCGGCGCGCGGCCGTGGGTCTGGCGGTCATAGGCATCGACGCCCAGACCGTGGAATTTCAGGCTGCGGATTTTTTGTGCCAGCTGTTCGTCATCCGTCACCACCAGACCGCCCTCGGCGCAGGTCATGTTTTTAATGGCGTGGAAGGAGAAAATTGCCGTGCCCTGCCAGCCCACGTGGCGGTCTTTGTAGTACGTGCCCGCGGCGTGTGCCGCATCTTCGATCACCGGAATACCGTGACGTTCCCCCACCGCGCGGATAGCATCGATATCACACGGCGCACCGGCGTAATGCACCGGGATAATCGCTTTGGTACGCGGCGTAATCGCGGCGTCTATCGCGTCCGGGGTGACCATCAGGGTATCTTTGTCCACATCGATCATCACCGGGTTTGCCCCCAGCAGAACGATCATATTCAGCGTGGAGACCCAGGTCAGGGAGGGGGTGATGACGTCATCGCCAAGGCCAATACCCAGCGCCATCAGGGTGACGTGCATCCCGGCCGTTGCCGAACTGACGGCAATGGCGTGGTGATTCCCGGTCTGCTGACAAAATGCCTCTTCAAGCGCCTGATTTTTCGGCCCGGTCGTGATCCAGCCAGAGGTTAATACCTCCTGCAACGCCGCGATTTCCTCATTACCCATTGAGGGGCGGGAAAAAGGCAAAAAATCACTCATCATTAATTTCCTTGCAATAAGAATGGCATGCTTTTGATATTAACCAATTAGCGGACCGTTTATTTCAACGGTTCATAAACTCATATCAAGGTAGCGCTCATTTCTTAGGGAAAAATTAAGAGAGGGAATTAAAATGTTTTCATATGAATATAAATATCTTTAAAAACATAAAGTTATAAAATTATGAATTATTTATTTTGTGACAGCACTCAATTTTTTCAAAATGTAACGTTTAAACCAAAGCTCAACAAACAAAAAAAATCCCGGTTATTTCTTTAAAAACAGAAATAACCGGGAACTTTTCTTTTTAGTTAATTGTCGCGCTTATTTTAAATTATTTGGGAAGTCAGCGGGCAATTCACTGGCCGCACACGCAATTACGCTGTCATCGTTGGCCCCACAGTCGCGCACGAAGGTAATGGTGGCAAATTCATCAATCACTTCTGTTGGATAGGCCGGACCTGCATCGCGATAGCTGTTCATCAGTGGAATGTGATCGTTCTGGAAGCAGACGGTTTTTTCCGGGTTGTTCATGACCCAACGCGGGAAGAAGATAGTGCCATGGAACAGTTTGTCCCCAAGGTTCACAATCAGGCTAACGTCGGTGCCGGTGGGTTCAGTCCAGGAAATTTTATAAATACTCTCACCTACGCGAACAACATACACCTGCTGATCTTTTACCCAACGATTCCCCACCAGGCCGCTGTGAATACGGTAGTCGATGGTATTTTCATTTTTGATATAAATCTCGTAGTTCCAGCCATTATCGTAGGTATAAACCAGATGTTTGCCGATGAAGCCGCTTAAGTCGTGTTTGTCGAAGGTGCTCATATAATGTCTCCTTTGTTTTGATGAGACGATCCTACCCCTTCAAAAAATGAATGAATAACGCTATGTTTGAATCAAATTCATCCAAATTTTAGATTGATTATGCACAAGACGACGCTCGAACAATGGTCCTTGCTGGAGAAGGTGGTGGATGCGGGCAGTTTTGCCAGAGCCGCGGAAGAGACGCACCGCAGCCAGTCTTCCGTCAGCTATAACCTGGCGCTACTGCAGGAACGGCTGGGGGTGGCGCTTCTGGTGCAGGAAGGCCGTCGGGCGGTGTTGACCCCTGCCGGGGAACTGCTGCTCAACCAGGTCAAACCGCTGCTGAAAGCCTTCGCGTACGTTGAGACACGCGCGCTTACCCTGCGTAACGGAATGCGCACGCGGCTGGATCTGGTGGTGGACAATATCTTTCCCCGCCGTCGTCTGTTTGCCATCCTGCGTCAGTTCCAGCAGCAGTATCCGCAGACTCAGGTCCGTCTCACCGAAGTGCTGGAAAATACCCGCGCCGATGCCATCAATGATGAAGCCGATGTGATGGTCTTAACCCGCCGCCAGGATATGACCGGGCTTGGCGAATGGCTGATGAATATCGACTTTGTTGCCGTGGCCCATCACCAGCATCCGCTCTTTCAGCTCGATGCGCCGCTGAACGACGACATGCTCCGCCCGTGGCCGCTGATTAAAATTGCGGACAACCAGACCGCGGCGCACTCAGCCAGTGGCTCGTGGACCTTTTCCACCATTGACGCGGCCATTGAGGCGGTGATGTCGCAGGTGGGTTACGGCTGGCTGCCGGAGGAGCGCATTCAGACTCAGCTGGAACAAGGGGTACTGAAGATGCTGCCGCTCAGCCATGGCGTGCGGCGAGCCACGCCGCTGCACCTGATTGTGAAGCGCTCGCTTAGCCCGCTGGACGAACAGGTTGAGTCGCTATTGCGCCTTTTTAGCCAGGAGCCGTCATCGTCACCTGCTACGCTTTAAGGTCCGAACGTTAAAACGATAAGGAGCAGAGGATGAAAATCGACTTTACGGGGAAAGTGGCGCTGGTCACCGCCTCAACGGGTGGAATTGGCTTCGCCATTGCCAGAGGGCTGGCAGAAAGCGGTGCGGAAGTGATCGTCAATGGCCGCAGTACCGAGTCGGTGAATAAAGGTATTCAGCAGCTGCAGCAGGTGGTGCCGGGCGTTCAGGTGCGTGCCGCGATAGCCGATCTCAGCACGCCGGAAGGGGTCGAGTCGCTGCTGAAGGTGGCGAATAACGTGGACATTCTGGTCAACAATGCCGGGATTTACGGGCCGCAGGATTTCTATGCCACCGACGATGACACCTGGGAACGTTACTGGCAGACCAACGTGATGTCCGGCGTGCGTCTCTCCCGCGCGCTGCTTCCCGGCATGGTGAAGAAAGGCTGGGGCCGCGTGGTATTTATCTCCTCCGAGTCGGCCTGCAATATCCCGGCGGACATGATCCACTACGGCGTGACCAAAACGGCACAGCTCTCGCTGGCACGCGGGCTGGCGAAGTTCGTGGCGGGTAGCGGCGTGACGGTCAACAGCGTATTGCCGGGGCCGACGATGTCTGACGGATTCGCAGAGATGATGAAAGACGAGATCGAGAAGACCGGTAAGTCGCTGGAACAGCTGGCAAAAGAGTTTGTGATGGCCAACCGCCCCAGCTCGGTGATCCAGCGAGCGGCCACGGTTGAAGAGGTCGCCAATATGGTGGTCTATGTCTGCTCAGCGCAGGCCTCCGCCACGTCTGGCGCGGCGTTGCGCGTCGACGGTGGCGTGGTGGATGACATTATCTGAGTGGCTCAGGCCGCAAGAATGAGAAAAAAAGCGTGAGGTTTAAGGACTGTGGCGCCAAAGCAGGTAAACTAACGAGCAGAATGTGTATTTCAGCTAAGACGTATTTATGACCAATATGATTGCCGACGAGACCGTGGCCAAATCTAACGTGCTCTCTGTCTTCGACTTTGATGGAACGTTAACACACCACGATAGCTTCATCCCTTTCCTGCGTTTTGCCTTCGGGAAACGTTACTTCGCGGGACGACTGGTGCGTATGGCATTGCCGACGCTCCACTGCGTACGCCGCAAGCTAACGCGTGATGAGCTAAAAGAGGTGCTGATCAAAACGTTCCTGACGGGGGTGGATGAACACTGGTTACGTCAGCAGGCGGAAGCGTTTTGCGAAAAATACTGGAACAAGCTGATGCGCCCCGAGGGGGTGCTGGCGGTGGCGGCGGAGGTGAACTCTGGCGCGGAAGTGACCATCTGTTCCGCCTCTCCGGCACTGGTGCTCCAGCCGTGGGCTGACAAGCTTGGCATCAAGCTGATTGGCACACAACTGGAAGTGAAAGACGGTAAGCTGACCGGGCGCATTACCGGCAACAACTGCCGCTGCGCCCAGAAAGTCGCCAGACTGGAAAAGGTGTATGGCAATCTGAACGAGTACCACCTGCGCGCCTGGGGGGATACCCGTGGCGACCACGAACTGCTGGCCGCAGCGCAGGATCCACACTGGCGGCACTTCCACCCACCGCGCAAGCGCCGCAACTCACCGATTAAGGGTTAGGTGCGGTCTGGTGCCCTCCCCCCCCCCCCCCCCCCCCCCAGCCGGGGGGAAGAGAGAGGGAGAAGCGCGCACGCACTCCCCC
>NZ_JALW01000066.1:0-3081 GCF_000710795.1 Enterobacter sp. T1-1
GATATTTGCTCTTTAAAAATCTGGATCAAGCTGAAAATTGAAACGACACATCTTTAATGTGTGTTCGAGTCTCTCAAATTTTCGCAATCAGAAGTGAAACATCTTCGGGTTGTGAGGTTAAGCGACTAAGCGTACACGGTGGATGCCCTGGCAGTCAGAGGCGATGAAGGACGTGCTAATCTGCGAAAAGCGCCGGCGAGGTGATATGAACCCTTGACCCGGCGATGTCCGAATGGGGAAACCCAGTGCAATCCGTTGCACTATCGTTAACTGAATACATAGGTTAACGAGGCGAACCGGGGGAACTGAAACATCTAAGTACCCCGAGGAAAAGAAATCAACCGAGATTCCCCCAGTAGCGGCGAGCGAACGGGGAGCAGCCCAGAGTCTGAATCAGCTTGTGTGTTAGTGGAAGCGTCTGGAAAGTCGCACGGTACAGGGTGAAAGTCCCGTACACGAAAATGCACAGGCTGTGAACTCGAAGAGTAGGGCGGGACACGTGGTATCCTGTCTGAATATGGGGGGACCATCCTCCAAGGCTAAATACTCCTGACTGACCGATAGTGAACCAGTACCGTGAGGGAAAGGCGAAAAGAACCCCGGCGAGGGGAGTGAAAAAGAACCTGAAACCGTGTACGTACAAGCAGTGGGAGCACCTTCGGGTGTGACTGCGTACCTTTTGTATAATGGGTCAGCGACTTATATTCTGTAGCAAGGTTAACCGTATAGGGGAGCCGAAGGGAAACCGAGTCTTAACTGGGCGTTAAGTTGCAGGGTATAGACCCGAAACCCGGTGATCTAGCCATGGGCAGGTTGAAGGTTGGGTAACACTAACTGGAGGACCGAACCGACTAATGTTGAAAAATTAGCGGATGACCTGTGGCTGGGGGTGAAAGGCCAATCAAACCGGGAGATAGCTGGTTCTCCCCGAAAGCTATTTAGGTAGCGCCTCGTGAACTCATCTTCGGGGGTAGAGCACTGTTTCGGCTAGGGGGCCATCCCGGCTTACCAACCCGATGCAAACTACGAATACCGAAGAATGTTATCACGGGAGACACACGGCGGGTGCTAACGTCCGTCGTGAAGAGGGAAACAACCCAGACCGCCAGCTAAGGTCCCAAAGTCATGGTTAAGTGGGAAACGATGTGGGAAGGCCCAGACAGCCAGGATGTTGGCTTAGAAGCAGCCATCATTTAAAGAAAGCGTAATAGCTCACTGGTCGAGTCGGCCTGCGCGGAAGATGTAACGGGGCTAAACCATGCACCGAAGCTGCGGCAGCGACGCTTATGCGTTGTTGGGTAGGGGAGCGTTCTGTAAGCCGTTGAAGGTGGCCTGTGAGGGTTGCTGGAGGTATCAGAAGTGCGAATGCTGACATAAGTAACGATAAAGCGGGTGAAAAGCCCGCTCGCCGGAAGACCAAGGGTTCCTGTCCAACGTTAATCGGGGCAGGGTGAGTCGACCCCTAAGGCGAGGCCGAAAGGCGTAGTCGATGGGAAACAGGTTAATATTCCTGTACTTGGTGTTACTGCGAAGGGGGGACGGAGAAGGCTATGTTAGCCGGGCGACGGTTGTCCCGGTTTAAGCATGTAGGCGGAGGTTCCAGGTAAATCCGGTACCTTTTAACGCTGAGGTGTGATGACGAGGCACTACGGTGCTGAAGTAACAAATGCCCTGCTTCCAGGAAAAGCCTCTAAGCATCAGGTAACACGAAATCGTACCCCAAACCGACACAGGTGGTCAGGTAGAGAATACCAAGGCGCTTGAGAGAACTCGGGTGAAGGAACTAGGCAAAATGGTGCCGTAACTTCGGGAGAAGGCACGCTGATATGTAGGTGAAGCCCCTGCGGGTGGAGCTGAAATCAGTCGAAGATACCAGCTGGCTGCAACTGTTTATTAAAAACACAGCACTGTGCAAACACGAAAGTGGACGTATACGGTGTGACGCCTGCCCGGTGCCGGAAGGTTAATTGATGGGGTTAGCGGCAACGCGAAGCTCTTGATCGAAGCCCCGGTAAACGGCGGCCGTAACTATAACGGTCCTAAGGTAGCGAAATTCCTTGTCGGGTAAGTTCCGACCTGCACGAATGGCGTAATGATGGCCAGGCTGTCTCCACCCGAGACTCAGTGAAATTGAACTCGCTGTGAAGATGCAGTGTACCCGCGGCAAGACGGAAAGACCCCGTGAACCTTTACTATAGCTTGACACTGAACACTGGTCCTTGATGTGTAGGATAGGTGGGAGGCTTTGAAGCGTGGACGCCAGTCTGCGTGGAGCCGTCCTTGAAATACCACCCTTTAATGGCTGGTGTTCTAACGTAGACCCGTAATCCGGGTTGCGGACAGTGTCTGGTGGGTAGTTTGACTGGGGCGGTCTCCTCCCAAAGAGTAACGGAGGAGCACGAAGGTTAGCTAATCCTGGTCGGACATCAGGAGGTTAGTGCAATGGCATAAGCTAGCTTGACTGCGAGAGTGACGGCTCGAGCAGGTGCGAAAGCAGGTCATAGTGATCCGGTGGTTCTGAATGGAAGGGCCATCGCTCAACGGATAAAAGGTACTCCGGGGATAACAGGCTGATACCGCCCAAGAGTTCATATCGACGGCGGTGTTTGGCACCTCGATGTCGGCTCATCACATCCTGGGGCTGAAGTAGGTCCCAAGGGTATGGCTGTTCGCCATTTAAAGTGGTACGCGAGCTGGGTTTAGAACGTCGTGAGACAGTTCGGTCCCTATCTGCCGTGGGCGCTGGAGAATTGAGGGGGGCTGCTCCTAGTACGAGAGGACCGGAGTGGACGCATCACTGGTGTTCGGGTTGTCATGCCAATGGCACTGCCCGGTAGCTAAATGCGGAAGAGATAAGTGCTGAAAGCATCTAAGCACGAAACTTGCCCCGAGATGAGTTCTCCCTGAGACTTAAAGTCTCCTGAAGGAACGTTGAAGACGACGACGTTGATAGGTCGGGTGTGTAAGCGCAGCGATGCGTTGAGCTAACCGATACTAATGAACCGTGAGGCTTAACCTTACAACGCCGAAGATGTTTTGGCGAAGAGACAGATTTTCAGCCTGATACAGATTAACAGAATT
>NZ_JALW01000067.1:0-284 GCF_000710795.1 Enterobacter sp. T1-1
GGTCCAGGCGACACCACCGACGATCAGTCCCCGACCCTGAGCGGCGAAGCCGAGCCGGGCAGCGTGGTGGACATCTACGATAACGACGAGAAGATCGGTTCCGTCATCGTTGATGACGAAGGTAAATGGTCCTATACGCCAGACAAGCCTCTGGCTAAAGGCGATCATGAGATCACCACTACCGTGACCGATCCGTCTGGCAACACCAGTGAACCGTCTCCGGGGATCTCCTTCACCGTCGATCCGGATCCAAACCAGGTGACCGTGGGTGAAGTGGTGGATGA
>NZ_JALW01000068.1:0-1987 GCF_000710795.1 Enterobacter sp. T1-1
AACGCCGGAGGTGATATCAGCACCGGCGTCACGGGCAACATGACGGCGCTGGCGGGAGAAAAGCTCGGGCTGTTCGCCAGAACGGGCCAGCTGAGCCTGAAGGCCAGCGAAGGCGAGGTGGAGGTACAGGCGCAGAACGGGAAGATGGCGCTGTTTGCAGAGAAGAAGCTGACGATGAGCTCGGCGAGTGACATCTCGTTTGCCGGAAAAAAACGCATCACGCTGACTGGCGGCGGGAGCTACCTGCGGCTGGAGGCGGGGAAGATTGAGTACGGCACCCTGGGGACGTACCTGCGGCGGACGAAGCGGACGATGGCGGCGGCCCCAGCAACAATGCCATTACCCATTCCATTGCTTCCCGGTCAGTATCCACCGCTTAGCGGAACGATTTGCATCGAGTGCCTCCTCAATGCCATCAAAGCCAATGACGCTATTGTCCAGGAAGCGTAGAAAATGAATGCCACAAATATGATCCAGGCGTTAACGGAATCGAAAAAAGCACATTTATTTCTGTTGCTGGAAGGTGGGGCGCAAACAACGGAAGCTTTTCAGGCTTTTTATAACGAAAACGCAGCGGTTATGTATTCGTTGTATCTTCATCCACAGCTTACCGAAGTCAGAGATTATGGCCCCTGGTTGTTTGCGATAAAGGATAAAGATGAGTTAACGGCTCGTATTACCTCGACGCCGGGGTTAACTGCTGTTATCGCCTCTTCACGATCCGCAGGGGCGTTAGCCGTTCAGCTTTCTGCGGCCTGCACAATGATTTCTCCGGAAGGAGCAGCGACTTTAGTGCGTTTTTATATGCACGATGTCATTCGTCTGCTGGCGGGCCTGAACGAACGTGAGTGGCATAGCCTATTATTCAGGGAGATTTCTCAGTGGTGGGTGCCAGGTGAAAATGAATGGCGGCAGATACCCATTCCCGCTTCAAAGGTAATCAATGCCAGAGACAGTGCCATACGGTTAAATCATGAAGAATGGCAACACATCACGGATAGACCTGCTGTCGCCGTAGTATTAGCCGCGTGGCAGAAAATGCCATCCAGCCAGCATTTTCCGGCCTGTGTTCAACGTGACATGGTGATAAAAGCACTGAATAAGGCCAGCGAAGCGAAAATGAAAGCGGGTACAGAGCAAAAACTTTATGCTCTTTATTATCTTAATGGCGGAAAAAAGAACCTGGAATCAGAGGCTGTTCAGGCTGCACTCGAAAAAGTGGTTCAGAGAAAAGTATCGCTGGAATATGTGTTATTCAATCATGCTCACTCTCAGGGATGAAAATACATAATGGGATTCTTCAGAACGTATAAGAAAATAGATGGTGCAGTTAACCGGGGTTATGCCCGCTGGGGAAGATGGATCTGGGGTGCGCTGTTACTGCCGGTGGTGATTTATTTAGGCTGGTCGGTGTGGGCGGCGGTCTGGGGATCGCCATCAGGGCCGGTAACGCTGATTATTCACAGTGAAATTGACAGGCCTGTTCTGGGGTTTAGCGTAAACGGGGTAGCGGGGTCAAATGCATTTGCTTATGGGGGAGGAGGCTCCACATGCTGCGGAAGCATTACCGGGGATAAGGCTGAAGTAATCTGGACACTCAGTACCACAAGAGCCCAATACGATGCAGGGCTACGTAAAGAGACCCGCAGGTTAACACTTCCTTTGCCAAAACGTGAGTGGGGTGAAAACTATCTCCATGTCTATTTCTTGCCCGATGACAACGTCTATTTATGGTGGAGCACGGGTTTTAACAGCCCGTCCGCTGAAAATATTGCCGCACAGGCGGCAGAAAAGCAGCGTCAGAATATGCACTGATTTTAAGGGATTAAAATGGGATTTTTTAACGCGTTCGAGAAAATAGACGGTGCGGTTAACCGGGGTTATGCCCGCTGGGGAAAATGGCTCTGGGGATCACTGTTACTGCCGGTGGTGATTTACCTTGGCTGGTCGGTATGGGTCGCTGTCTGGGGGCCGCCTTCGGGGCCGG
>NZ_JALW01000069.1:0-41085 GCF_000710795.1 Enterobacter sp. T1-1
TTTTTCTGGGGAACCCTCAGCCCGGTGGGAGAGGGCCGGTGTGGGGGCATCAGCCCGCCCCCGCTTAAATACTGAACGAAGACCCACACCCGCAGGTGCTGGTGGCATTTGGGTTCGTCACCACAAAGCGTGAACCTTCCAGACCTTCTGTGTAGTCTACCGAACCGCCCACCAGATATTGCAGGCTCATCGGGTCAACCACCAGCGCGACGCCCTGTTTCTCGATAGTCATATCGCCGTCGTTAACCTGGTCGTCAAAGGTAAAACCATACTGGAAGCCGCTGCAGCCGCCACCGGTAATATAGACACGCAGTTTCAGATCCGGATTGTCTTCGTCGGCAATCAGGGTTTTCACTTTGTTGGCTGCTGCTTCGGTAAACTCCAGCGGCAACGCTACGTCATCACTCATCTTATGCTCCCATGAATACTGCTACTGCAATTGGGTAAAATTCACCCAATTCTTTTTGTCATTATCTAATACCCTGGTAATTCATTCAAGTATTCTGCATTGCGGCCCGTTCTGCCTCCTGCTTCGCCAGGGTGCGTGCAAGAATGGTGGAGTATAGCGGTTTTCCACCCAGGAATTGGGCTAATAGTGTCGCGCCGAGACAGGTAATGATCATTGGCAAAATGAGCTGGTAATTATCCGTCATCTCCAGCACCAGCACGATGCCGGTGAGCGGCGCGCGCAGGGAGGCCGCCAGCAGCGCTCCCATCCCGGCAACGGCAAAGGTACCCGCATCCAGATGGTATGCCGGAAAACTGACCTCAGCGGCCATGCCAAAGGCAGTACCAAGCAGC
Organism: Enterobacter sp. T1-1; assembly: GCF_000710795.1. NCBI lineage: Bacteria > Pseudomonadati > Pseudomonadota > Gammaproteobacteria > Enterobacterales > Enterobacteriaceae > Enterobacter > Enterobacter sp. T1-1. The sequence goes on from NZ_JALW01000069.1 coordinate 802, forward strand.
GTCCCCAGCGCCAGCATCGGGGCAAAGATACCGCCAGGCGCACCGGAGGAAAAACAGAGCACCGTCGTGATGACGCGAGAAATAAACATAAACAGAAGCAGACCCACGCTGAAGTTGCCCGCAGCTGCAATCGGGATCAGTCCGAACCCGCCCCCCGCCGCGTTCGGTTCAATGAACCCCAGCACGCCGCACAGGCCGCCCAGCAGACCGCCCATCAACACCCACTTCGTGGTATTCCCGCCGTGGATGCGCTGGAACATATCCTGCATACGCAGAATAAAGGTGTTAAACAGCGGGCCGACTATGCCGAATATCATGCCGAGGATCAGGTACAGCCACAGCGTGTTGACCGGCGCATTGGTCAGTTTGCCCACTTCGATCACCGGGCTTTCGCCATTGAAAATGCGAAACACAATGCTCGACATGATCACACCGGTAAAGACCGCTTTGATCGAGATAAGGTTGTAACGGAACTGGGCGCGCATCTCTTCGATGATAAACAGGATCCCCGCCAGCGGCGCGTTAAACGCCGCCGAAAGCCCCGCTGCGGCACCTGTTGCCAGCAGCGTATGGCGCGCTTCCGCGCTGCGCATCCGGAACAGATCCCCCACCATGCGCCCGACGTTCCCGCCCAACTGCACGGTTGGCCCCTCTCGGCCCAGCACCATACCCGCACCAAGCGTTCCCATGCCGCCGATAAACTTCACCGGGATGACGCGCCACCAGCGCACCGGGCGCAGCTCTTCCAGCGCGCCTTCAATTTCAGGGATCCCGGAACCGCCCGCTTCCGGCGCAAATTTACGCACCAGAAAGTAGCCCACCATGGCAAATAGCGCGGACAACCCGAACGCCCAGACCCAGACCAGCCATCCTTTGTCGGCGAAACCGGCCACCGTACCAATACGCCAGTTCAGCACCGCATTGACTGCCTTTTCAAAGGCGACGCCCGCCAGCCCGGCGAGCGTACCGACTACAGCGGCGGCCAGTAAAATTGCCAGCGGTGTCTTATCGCGGTTAAGCAAGCGCCGGATGCTGATCCGGTGTTGCGCGCGTCGGAACTGTTGTTCTTCAAAAGAGGGAGAGTCTGCTTTCATTACCATGTCTTTTCGTCATACAAATCGCCGCAGGGATTTTACCAGAGTGCATCAGGTCGTCCCGTGAAAAATACTTAAAAATTGTTTAGCAATGAAAGGGGGCAAAAATTTCATTACCTTCCGCGGATCACTTAGAATAGTGTGCTTAATCATTTTATACGAACCAGGAACGACGCCATGAGCAAGTCTGAAAACCTCTACAGTGCAGCCCGCGAGCTTATCCCGGGCGGCGTGAACTCGCCTGTTCGCGCCTTTACCGGCGTAGGCGGAACGCCGCTGTTTATTGAACGTGCTGATGGCGCGTACCTGTTTGATGTCGACGGCAAGGCCTATATCGATTACGTCGGCTCCTGGGGCCCGATGGTGCTGGGTCACAACCACCCTGCCATCCGCAATGCGGTGATTGAAGCGGCCCAGCGCGGCCTGAGCTTCGGCGCGCCTACCGAGATGGAAGTCAAAATGGCGGAGCTGGTGACCGAGCTGGTGCCAACCATGGACATGGTGCGTATGGTGAACTCCGGTACCGAAGCCACCATGAGCGCTATTCGTCTGGCGCGCGGCTTTACCGGTCGCGACAAAATCATCAAGTTTGAAGGCTGCTACCACGGCCATGCGGACTGCCTGCTGGTGAAAGCGGGTTCCGGCGCACTGACCCTTGGTCAGCCAAACTCCCCGGGCGTACCGGCTGATTTCGCGAAACACACCCTCACCTGCACCTATAACGATCTGAACACCGTTCGTGCGGCATTCGAGCAGTATCCACAGGAGATCGCCTGCATCATCGTTGAGCCGGTTGCGGGCAACATGAACTGCATTCCACCGCAGCCCGATTTCCTGCCGGGCCTGCGCGCCCTGTGCGATGAATTTGGCGCGCTGCTGATTATCGACGAAGTGATGACCGGTTTCCGCGTCGCGCTCGCGGGTGCCCAGTCTTATTACGGCGTAGAGCCGGATCTGACCTGTCTCGGCAAAATCATCGGCGGCGGTATGCCAGTGGGCGCATTCGGGGGGCGCAAGGATGTGATGGAAGCCCTGGCACCAACGGGGCCGGTTTACCAGGCGGGTACGCTCTCCGGTAACCCGATTGCTATGGCGGCGGGCTTCGCCTGCCTGACAGAAGTCTCCCAGCCGGGCATTCACGAAACCCTGACTGAGCGCACGACGCAGCTGGCAAACGGTCTGCTGGAAGCGGCTGAAGAGGCGGGTATTCCGCTGGTGGTAAACCACGTGGGCGGGATGTTCGGGATCTTCTTCACGGAAGCCCAAACCGTGACAAGCTATCAGGACGTGGTGAAGTGCGATGTTGAACGCTTCAAGCGTTTCTTCCACCTGATGCTGCAAGAAGGCGTCTACCTGGCGCCGTCTGCTTTTGAAGCTGGCTTTATGTCCGTGGCGCACAGCGAAGAGGATATCAATAACACCATCGACGCGGCGCGTAAGGTGTTTGCGAAGTTGTAAGCACGTGCGGCGTGATGCCCTCACCCCGGCCCTCTCCCACAGGGAGAGTGAGCAAACCCTAAAACGTCAATCTTAGGATTGACGTTTACTTTTATTACCGACTCTGCTTTCTCAACAGATAAATAAAATACGGCGCGCCGATAAAGGTCGACAGCAAACCCGCCGGGATCTGATACGGGAACAGCACCATTCTTCCGCACCAGTCCGCCACCACCAGCATCACCCCGCCCGTCAAGGCAGACATCACGATATGCGGCATCGTCCGACGGAATCCCATCATTCTGGCGATATGCGGCGCCATCAACCCAACAAAACTCAGTGGACCAATGGTCATGGTGGCCGTGGCCGTCAGGCACGCCGCCAGCAGTAACAGCGCGACGCGCGTTGGCGTTAACGCCATGCCGACCGCACGTGCGGTTTCGCCCCCCAGCGGCAGGATCGTCATCCAGCGGCGGCACAGGGGCACAATCGCCAGCAGCACGATCATCACGATCCCGGAATGCACCACCTGACTGCCGGTGGCGTTGTACGTTGAGCCGGAGATCCAGGTCAGGATCTTCGCCATCCGCGGATCGCCGCTCGCCTGGAGCATCATCAGCAGCATGGTAAAGGCGGTGCTGAGCGCCATCCCGGCCAGCAGCATCCGGTGAGGCGAAAACCCGCCGCGGCCTGACGCAATCAGAATGATCATCAGCGTCACCGCCGCCCCGATGCTTCCGGCAGGCATCAGCCAGCCAAAGGCATTTCCCGGCACAAGGAACAGCATCAGCACCACGCCAAACGCGGCTCCCGAACTGATCCCCAGCACTTCCGGGCTGGCCATCGGGTTGCCGGTCAGGCGCTGGATAATACACCCCGCGACCGCCAGCATCACCCCGGCAATCAACGCCGAGAGGATCCGCGGCCAGCGCCACTGCAGCAGTTCCTGGAGCAAATCGCCCGTTGCCCAGTGCCAGCCCGTCGCATCGCGCCCGAAAGCAAGCGCCACAAACGAGACGATAATCAGCACCGCCAGCCCGGCGAGGCTGAACCACAGCACCGACTGACGCTCGGCATAAACTTTATCCCCCGCGTCCATCGCGGGAGCGCTCATACTGCGCAGACGTGGCAACAGCCACAGCAACAGCGGCGCGCCAACCAGTGCCGTTACCGACCCGGTAGAGACTTCCATCCAGACGCGCGCCAGCCAGAGAATGATTTGATCGGAAAGCCAGAGGATCAGCGCTCCAATTAGCGGGGCCAGCAGCAGTCGCGCCAGCAGGCGACGCGCACCGAGCATTTTTGCCAGCAGCGGGGCAAACAGCCCGATAAAGCCGATAATCCCAACCGCATTAACCAGCAATGCGCTGAGGACAATCGCCAGCGTCAGCGCCGCCAGACGCGCCAGGGAGAGCGCCAGCCCCAGATTACGGGCTACGCCGTCATCCAGCCCCATCAGCGTCAGCGGACGTAACAGCAGCAGCGTCAACATGGCGCCGCCAACAAGCTGCGGCCACAGACGCTGCACAATACTCCAGTCGGTCTGGGTCAGCGTGCCGGTACTCCACAGGAACATGCTTTGCAGCTGATCGTGATGAAACAGCACCAGCAGCTGGTTGATTGCCCCACAGTAGAGGCTCACCACCAGCCCTGCGAGGATCAGCGTCACTGGCGAGAGGCGTTTCCCCCACGCCACGCCGAAGACCAGCGCGCCTACCACGCACGCGCCTGCAAGCGCGGCAAACTGCGAGGTTAACGCGCCAGGCAGTGCCCACAGCGTGGTCACCGTGATCCCAAGCTGGGCACCGGTCGCGACGCCAAGCGTTGTAGGCTCGGCCAGCGGGTTACGCAAAACCTGCTGGAACAGGACGCCCACCAGACCTAACCCGGCCCCGACCAGCAGCGAAATCGCCAGACGCGGCAGCAGGCTGTAGTGGAACAGCATTTGCTGAATATTATCGATATCCGGCGCAGCCAGGGCCGCGCCCCACTGCCCGCGCGGTAAGGCGGTCGAGAGGTTAAACCAGGTCAAAGCCAGCGCGGTCAGGAAAATCAGAGCCAGCAACAGCGCCGGGAAACGGGCAATACGCGTACTCATGCTTTTCCCCCCAGCGCGTTATCCAGCACCCGGGCGAAGTGCATGGCCGACAGCGTCGCGCCGTAGAACCAGACCGCCGGTGCACGCGTAAAGCGTTGCTCACGCACGAACGGCATCGCCTGCCACAGCGGTGTCGCCATCAGCGCCTGCATTTCACGCTCGTTGCCGTGATCGAAGCACAATACGTCCACATCGCGGAACGCCGCCAGACGGTCGATACCGACGGCGGTGCTGCCCCAGAAGGTCATCTCCCCTTCCCAGGCATTAGGAATGCCAAAGCTATCGAGCACTTCCTGGAACAGACAGTTTTTGCCGAAGACCAGCATATGGCGCGCATCCAGCAGCGTCACCATCAGCAGCGGGCGGTCTCCGCGATGGGCAAAACGCGGCTTCAGGGCGTCAATCAGAGCATCAAACTCAGCGAAATGTTGTTTGGCTTCCGCCTCACGGTTGAGGAAATGCGCCATCTCGTTGATGGAGTTTTTCGCCATCGTCAGCGGTTTTTTACCGTCACTGAAGGAGAACCCCCGCCCAGGGGCAATACGTGCCATTGTCTCTTCTGACGGGCCATAACCCGCGGACCAGAACAGAAATGACGGCTTCATCTGCGTCAGCAGCTCAAGATTAGGCTCCGTACGCAGACCAATATCAATGACCGAATCGGGTAGCGCCGGCTCGTTCACCCACAGCCGGTAGTTGGGAATATCGGCCACGCCATACGGCGTGACGCCCAGCGCCATCATCAGTTCAACAGGCAGCCACTCCAGCGCCACAATACGGTGCGGATCGACGGCAGCAGCCCGCGCGAGGTTCATCTTTAACAGCAGCGGTGAAAGTGCCATGGCCGTCAGCAGGCGACGGCGGCTCAACAAGGTAGAATTCAGCATCAGTAAACAAAGCTCACCGGAGCAGCCCCGCCAGGATGAGGCAGGATCCCCATAGGAATACCGTAGATGTGTTCCAGCGTTTCGCTCCGCATCAGTTCAGACGGCGAACCCTCGGCAATCATCTCCCCACCGCGAAGGGCGACAAGATAATCACAGTAGCGCGCCGCCATGTTGATATCGTGCAGCACCGCGATAACCGTCAGGCCACGCTGCTGGCTCAGGCGGTGCACCAGCGCGAGAACATCAACCTGGTGAGCAATATCCAGTGCGGAAGTGGGTTCGTCGAGCAGCAGGCAGCGGCTGTCCTGCGCGACCAGCATCGCAATCCACGCGCGCTGACGTTCGCCCCCGGAAAGGCTGTCGACCAGACGGTGCGCCAGCGGCTTTAATCCTACCAGCGCAATCGCTTCTTCCACTTTCTCTCTGTCGGCGACACCGAAGCGCCCGAGTGCGCCATGCCACGGATAACGCCCGATTGCCACCAGCTCACGCACCGTCATCCCTTCTGCCTGAGGCAATTGCTGCGGCAGATAGGCGACTTTGCGCGCAAAGGCTTTACTGCTCCAGCTCTCCAGAGGCTGTTCGTCCAGCAAAATATCCCCTTCAGAAGGCGGCTGATGACGGCCCAGCATTTTAAGTAACGTCGATTTACCGGAACCATTGTGACCAATCAGGCCGGTAACTTTACCTGCGGGGAACGTCAACGAGAGCGGATGCAGCAAGGTGCGCCCGGGAACACGAAAGGAGAGTTGATTGAGCGTAAAGGTGGTATCGGATTGCGTTTTATTATCCTGCATATCAGCCAACTTAAATAAAAAGGGCACGGCGAACCGTGCCCGAAGAGAGATTAGAAGCGGAAGGTCGCGGTAGCCACAACCTGACGTCCTGCTCCCCAGTAGCATGCGTATTCGCTATAGCAGCTGGAAACGTACTCGCGGTCAAAGATATTGTTCACGTTAACGCCAACTGAAGAGCCTGGCAGCCCAAAACGCGCCAGATCGTATTTCACCGTCGCGTCCGCCAGCGCGTAACCCGCGACGTTAAACGATTCGTAGGCTTTCGGAGACGTTGAGGAGTAGTAGGAAACGGTGTTGCCGATATAGCGCGCACCCGCCCCCAGCGTCAGACCACTCAGTGCCGTCTCGTGGAAGGTGTAATCCGCCCACAGAGAGGCCATGTTACGTGGCACTTCCGCCGGGCGGCGGCCTTCAAACCAGGTATCGTGAGTGTATTTCGCATCGGTGAAGCTGTACGAGGCCGTCACGTTCACATTGGCTGATACGGCCGCTTTCGCTTCCAGCTCAACACCACGGGAACGAATTTCGCCCCCTTGTACGCTGAAGCCGCTGGTCGGGTTGGCCGGATCGGCCGTCAGATTATTGTTTTTGGTCAGCTGATACACCGCTGCCGTGACCACAACGGGCAGATCTTTCGGTACGTATTTCACACCGGCTTCATACTGCTTGCCGCGTGCCGGATCGAACGGTTTTCCGCCCTGAGTGGTACCCGAAATCGGTTCGAATGATTCGCTATAGCTGAAGTACGGCGTGATACCGTTGTCGAACAGGTAGTTAATCCCGCCGCGCCAGGTGAATGCCTGATCGTTAATTTCCGCGGTAGTACCGGTAGTACGGGTCAGCGCAGAGGTTTTCGCAAAATCATAGCGACCACCCATTGTCAGTACCCACTTATCCCACTCAGCCTGATCCTGAGCGTACAGACCAGTTTGTTCCTGACGATTAAGCACTTTGTACAGGTAGTAAACATCGACGTTCGGATTGCCGTACGCAGGCTTTGTCATGCTGATCGGATCGGCAGTACCGTAGTCTGCGTTGATGTCATTACGCATACGAAGGTAATCGACCCCGGTTAAGAGGGTATGATCCACAGCGCCGGTCGCGAATTTTGACTGGAGCTGAGTATCCACGGTGAACGAGTTGAGATCTTCGTCTGAACGTACATACGCGCGGCTGATTTGCGCCGGGGCAATATAGCCGTTGCCGTAGACGGAACGATACAGCGTGTTGATTTTGGTGTAGCGCAGGTTTTGACGCAGGGTAAAAGTGTCATCAAACGCATGCGAGAAGCTGTATCCCACCATTTTCTGGCGACGGGCGATCTTATTATCCTCTTCCCCTTCGTTGAAATTGGTCGGCAGCTTGTGCGCTTTACCGTTGGCATCATAGTAAGGCACAACGGTACCTTCCCGCGGCAGCCAGCCGTAATAGCCCGCATCCGGATCGCTCTGGAAGTTGCTCAGGAAAGTGAAATCGGTTTTATCGTCAGGACGCCAGCTGAAAGCCGGTGCAATGGCATAGCGGGTGGATTTGGCCATCTCCTGCTGCGCATTTTCACTACGGCCCAGACCGGTCAGGCGGTATGACCACACGCCGTCATCATCAATTGCATCGCTAAAATCAAACCCGGTCTGCCACAGGTTATCGGTGCCCATCTTGAACTGAATTTCTTTCAGCGGCTCAGTGGTCGGTCGCTTGCTGACCATGCTCACAACACCGCCCGGATGGCTTTTGCCGTACAGTACAGATGTTGGGCCACGCAGCAGCTCCACGCGCTCAAGGAAGTACGGATCCATGGACGCTTCAGAATAGTTATCGCCCTGCAGCTTCATCCCATCGAGATACTGGTTGGTATTCACGGTGCTGGAAGTGGTGAAACCACGAATCGACACCACATCATATGTCGTTGAGGCGCCGCGGGTGGCAAAAACGCTCGGCGTATAAGCCAGCGCTTGCTTCACCGTTCCCGGCTGCTTCATGTCAATTTCTTCACGCGTGACGACGGAAATCGACTGCGGCGTCTTTTCTATAGGTGTATCGGTCTTGGTTGCCGTTGCGGTACGTGTCGCCGCAATCGTTGGTGCAGGCCCCCAGGCACTTTCCTGTGCAGCCGGAGCGGCAGTGACAGTGATGGTTTCTTCTTTTTTCGGGGTTTCGGCAGCATGGGTATAAGCAGACATGCCTGCAACCGCTGTGGCTACGACAACTGCGATTTTACGCAGCGACGTGTTAATTGGCTGAGCAGTATTGGAAAGCGCCATGGTGTATCTCTGATAGAAAAGTGAATGATAACGTAAACGAGAATTATTATTATGACCGCAGCATAATAGGCGAAACGTTGGCTGCATAGCAAGCAGGAAGCGGCCCTACGAGAATTAAGGGTTTAAGAAATAACCAGGAGAAAACGAAGGGTTAATCAGAATTAAAACGAGGGTTAATAAAATGGGGAAAACGGGTAAAAAAATCCCCCCTTTCGGGGGGACCTTGAACGGTTAGTTACCGCCGAACATATCTCTAATCCAGCCCGCGACACCGTCGCTGTCTTTCTTCTCGTTCTGCTGCTGCGGCTGTTGTTGTTGCTGCGGCTGCTGAGGCTGAGAAGACTGGTCGAACGGGTTGCCCGTCGGCTGCTCTGGCTGGCTCTGCTGGCACAGGGAATCCGGGTTCGTTGTCCAGACAGGCAAGCTACGCATACCGCCGCCACAGACAAAGTTTCCGGAACTGTCCACGCCCATATCCACGATATCCTCCGGCGCAACCAGGTTTAGCGGCACCGGAGACTGATTCGCCAGATAACGCTGGTAAATCGACATCGCCCCGCTCGCACCATACAGTTTGGTTGGCTGGTTGTTGTCGCGGCCCACCCAGGTGATCACCACTTCACGACCATCGATACCGGCAAACCAGGTATCGACGTTGTTGTTGGTCGTCCCGGTTTTGCCCGCCAGATGCAGGCCCGGATACTTCGCCCCCAGCTGACGGCCGGTACCACGCTGCACAACCTGCTGCATCGTCCACAGCGTCATGTAGGCTGCCTGCGCCGGAACGGCGCGTTCCGCCTGCGGGAAGCTCTGATACAGCACGGAGCCATCTTCGGCAATCACCGAGCGCAGGGCTGACAGCGGTGCACGGTTACCACCGCTGGCAATGGTCTGGAACGCCTGTGCCACTTCGATTGGCGTCAGGTTTAACGCCCCCAGGATCATGGCTGGTACAGGGTGCAGCTGATCTTTGGCGACGCCCAGTTTCTGCCAGGTGTCGACAATCGCCGGCAGACCCAGTGCCATCCCCAGGTTTACCGTCGGCACGTTCATGGAGCGGGTCAACGCATCCACCAGCATTACCTGGCCGCTGAACTGTTTATCATCGTTCTGCGGTGACCAGACCTGGCCGTTAGGCTGACGCAGGGAGATCGGCGCGTCGGCAATCCAGGTATTCAGGCGATACAGATTTGGCTGGCTCAGGGCAGTGAGATAGGTTGCTGGCTTCGCCAGTGAACCGATCGAACGACGCGCCTGCATAGCACGGTTGTAACCTGCAAACTGCGGCTCAGCCCCGCCCACCATCGCACGGACTTCACCCGTGTTACGGTCAACCACCACCATCGCGGTTTCCAGGTCGCTCAGCTTACGCTGTTTCTTCAGCGCCGGAATGCCCTCAACGGCCGCTTTTTCTGCCGCATCCTGCGCCACGGAGTCAAAGGTGGTAAAGATCTTCACGCCGGAGAGATCTTTCACTTTATCACCGAGCTTGCTCTGCAGCTCCTGACGCACCAGCTGCATAAACGCAGGCTGAGGCGAAATCACACCGCCGCGCGGCTGCACGCCAAGCGGACGGGCGCTCAGCATGTCGTACAACTCCTGGTCAATCACCTGCTGTTGTTGCAGCAGACGCAGCACCAGGTTACGACGCTCCAGCGCCAGTTTCGGGTTACGCCACGGGTTATAGATGGACGCCCCTTTCACCATGCCCACCAGCAGGGCCTGCTGGTCCAGGCTCAGCTCTTCCACCGGACGGCCAAAGTAGTACAGGCTCGCCAGCGGGAAACCGCGGATTTCGTTATCACCGCTCTGACCGAGATAGACCTCGTTCATATACAGCTCAAGGATACGATCCTTGCTGTAACGCGCATCCATCAGCACGGCCATGTACGCTTCGTTGGCTTTACGCCAGTAAGAGCGCTCGCTGGAGAGGAACAGGTTCTTCACCAGCTGCTGGGTAAGCGTACTTGCCCCCTGTACCGTACGGCCCGCCGTCAGGTTGGCCAGCACAGCACGACCAATGGAGTAGAGGCTGATACCATCGTGCTCATAGAAGTGACGGTCTTCGGTTGCCAGCAGCGTGTCCACCAGCAGGTCCGGGAAACCGTTACGGGCGACGAACAGACGCTGTTCACCGTTCGCCGAAGAGAGCATGGTGATAAGACGCGGATCGAGACGGAAGAAACCGAACTGGCGGTTGTTATCCATGTTCTCGATGGTTTCCAGACGATCGCCGTCAAAGGTCAGACGCGCACGCACCTGCCCCTCTTTGCTGTCCGGGAAATCGAACGGACGACGGATCATCTCAATGCTTTTCGCCTGCACGGTAAATTCGCCAGGACGCGTCATTTTCGACACCTGACGATACTGGGTGGCCTCCAGCAGTTTCACCATCTCGTTCTTACTGATCGACATGTCAGGCTCAAGGTTTACCATGCGGCCATACACTGCCGCCGGCAATTGCCAGACTTTTCCGTCGATACGGCTGCGGATCTTCTGATCCAGATAAACGCCGTAGATCGCCATCAGTACAACAAAAACAATGAACAGCTTCAGCAGCAGCCAGAACCAGCCGCGTTTACCCCGAGGCTTACGCCCTTTGCCTTTTCCTTTACGCGGCATCGGTTCTTCATCCTCATAATCGTCTTCATAGTCATCGTCATAATCCTCATCTCTGAGGCGACGACGGCTCACCTTTTCTTTGGCCGGACGCGTTGGTTTTCCCTTACGCCCAATTGGCTCGCGGTCATTCCCCGCCATGCTTTTTCTCCGCAACGTTCAGGCGCAAAGGCCCGATTCTCATTTCTTCCACTGACCTGTGAAAGAAGAAATCTCTCAAAATTGCTTTTCTCCCTCTCCCTGTGGGAGAGGGTCGGGGTGAGGGCATCAGGCCGCACTCCCCTTTACGAATATTTCTTCGTCCGCCGTGTCGGTGCCGTATTCGCCGGATCGTCCGGCCAGACATGTTTGGGATAGCGCCCTTTCATCTCTTTTTGCACTTCACGGTAGCTCCCCGCCCAGAATGCGCCCAGATCGCGGGTAATCTGCAGCGGGCGATGCGCAGGTGACAACAACTCAAGCACCACGGCCACGCGCCCTTCGGCAATGGATGGCGTGGTCGCCTCGCCAAACATCTCCTGCATCCGTACCGCCAGCGCCGGTGGATTATCCTCGTGATAACGAATGGCAATCCGGCTGCCGGTCGGCACAGTGTAATGCCCTGGCAGTTCACTATCCAGACGTTGACGTAACGACCAGTCGAGTAAATTCTGTAACGCGACCTTAACATCAAGCGCTTTTAACGCCCGCAGCGAGTGTACACCGCTCATTTGCGGCAGGAGCCAGGTTTCCAGCGACGCAAGTAACGAGTCATCATCCACCGCCGGCCAGACATACTCCGGCAACCAGCGCGCGGCACAGTGCAGACGAATACGGTACTGTTCGGCCTCCGGGGTCCAGTTCAGAACACCTAGTCCTTTTTCCCGGATACCGTTCAGCATCGCCTGGTGCAACTCCTCTTCCGATGGCTTTGCCAGCGGCTTCGTCGCCAGGGTCAGTTTACCTATCTGGCTACGACGAAATGCCTTCAGGGTACCCTGCGCATCATCCCACTCGACGATGTCGGACTGCTGAAGCAGCTGCGGACAGGCGCGCGTGAGGGCATCGATATCCACAGCCACGGCCTGCAAAATTCGGGCATCGGGCGAGTGACTACCCTGCAGCAAAAGCGGCGCAATCAGCCATTCATGGCGCGTCAGGGCGTCATCGCTGTCCAGCATAGCCCCCATGCCGTTTGCCAGCTGGTAGCGTCCATCCAGCCCGCGACGACGCGCGATCCTGTCGGCAAATGCCTGCGCCAGGAGAGGCGCAATGCTGTCAGCGTCCGGCGTACCACCACGGCTGTTAAGCCGTTTACAGAGCTGCTGCGCGCGCTGCTGCCAGTTCCCCTGATTACGTGAAAAGGCCTGCACCAGATCGCAATTTGCACCACGAGGCGGCTCCTCAAGGATAGCCGCCAGTTTCGCCGCCGTAGCAATTTCATCATCCCCCTGAGCGGCCACCAGCATCGCGGCCAGCCGGGGATCGTTACCCAGCGCGGCCATTTTCTGCCCACGTGATGATAGCCTTTCGCCGTCCAGCGCCCCTAGCTGGGTCAGCAACGCGCGCGCCGCCGCCAGGTTTACCGCGGGAGGTGCATTGAGCCAGGTTAACTGCGCGGGATCGGGGCAACCCCACTGCAACAGTTCCATGATCAGCCCCGAAAGATCGCTTTGTAAAATTTCCGGCGTGCTCTGCACAGCCGCGCGTTCGGCCTGTTCTGCGCTGATGAGATGCACACAGATGCCCGGCTCAAGACGCCCGGCACGGCCAGCTCGCTGAACCATCGACGCCTGGCTGATGCGTTGCGTTAGCAGCTTTGTCAGCCCGGTGCGCGGGTCAAAACTGGCTACTCTCTCCTGGGCGCTGTCCACCACCAGGCGAATGCCTTCAATGGTCAGACTGGTTTCGGCAATATTGGTGGCCAGTACCACTTTACGCTGCCCCGTTGGCGCGGGAAGGATGGCCTTGCGCTGGTCACTCAACGACAGTGCGCCGTAGAGCGGGCAGAGTATTACGTCGCTGCCCACCCGGGCGGCAAGCTGCTCCTGCACCCGCTGGATTTCGCCAACGCCCGGTAAAAACAGCAGCAGCGAACCGGATTCCTGACGAAGCAAGTCAGCGGTGGCGATCGCCACCGCTTCATCGAAACGCTGTTGGGCAGGAAGCGGCTGATAGCGGCGCTCAACCGGAAACGCGCGCCCTTCGGAGGTGATGACCGGCGCATCCGGTAACGTCTGCTGTAGCCGCTCGTTATCCAGCGTGGCCGACATGATGAGCAGTCGGAGATCGTCCCGTAACCCCTGCTGGACGTCCAGCAACAGCGCCAGCGCCAGATCCGCCTGCAGGCTGCGCTCGTGGAACTCATCCAGAATCACCAGCCCGATGCCGGACAGTTCCGGATCGTTTTGCAGCATACGGGTGAGGATACCTTCGGTCACCACTTCAAGCCGCGTGGACGGGCCGACGCAGGTTTCGGCGCGCATACGGTAGCCTACCGTCTCGCCCGGTTTTTCATTTAGCAGTTCCGCCAGGCGCTGCGCCACGTTGCGCGCGGCCAGCCTGCGCGGCTCCAGCAGGATAATCTTCCCGCTGATAATGCCTGCGTTGAGGATGTGCAGCGGTAGCCAGGTGGATTTACCGGCACCCGTAGGGGCGTTAAGTAAAACCTGCGGGGCATCCTGCAAGGCAGCGAGCAGTTCAGGAAGGACGACGGCGACCGGCAATGAGGACACTAACAGCTCCAGAGGGTTAACATTAGTCGGCGTACATTGTAGCATCGGCGCATATCATTACCGAGTCCCCTGTATGTCTGAGTCGAAACGACTGTTTTTCGCCATTGAGCTGCCCGCGCCGATCCAACGGCAAATTGTTCGCTGGCGCGCCGAACACTTCCCGCCCGAAGCGGGCCGCCCGGTTGCTGCGGCAAACCTCCACCTGACGCTGGCTTTTCTGGGCGACGTCAGCGGCGAGAAACAGCGCGCCCTGGCGGCGATGGCCAGTCGGATTTCCCAGCCGGGATTTACGCTGACCCTTGACGATGCGGGGCAGTGGCTCCGATCCCGCGTCGTCTGGCTGGGCACGCGCCAGCCGCCGCGCGGATTATTACAGCTTGCGAATATGCTGCGCGCCCAGGCGGCACGTAGCGGCTGTTACCAGAGTCCGCAGCCGTTTCATCCTCACATTACGCTACTGCGCGATGCCGGTCAGGCCGTTGCTATCCCGCCACCGGGCTTTCACTGGGCCTTTCCGGTGACCTCTTTCGCGCTGTACGAATCTGTTTTTTCACAAGGACGCACCCGCTATACGCCGCTCCAGCGCTGGACGCTGGGCGATACCCTAAGGAATTCTGATGAAGTTTAGTCCTGCACTGCAACACGCCACGCTTATTCAACGCTACAAGCGTTTTCTCGCTGATGTCGTCACCCCTGAAGGGGAGCCGTTAACGCTGCACTGCCCCAACACCGGGGCAATGACGGGATGTGCGACACCGGGTGACACGGTCTGGTATTCCACTTCAGAAAATACTAAACGCAAATATCCTCACACCTGGGAAATGACGCAAACCCAACAAGGGGCTTTTATTTGCGTTAACACCCTGCGCGCGAATCAATTAGTTAAGGAGGCTCTGACTAACGGAACCCTTCCCGAACTGGTGGGTTATGGCACCCATAAATCTGAAGTGAAATATGGCGATGAAGGCAGCAGAATTGACTTTATGTTACAGGCGGAAGACCGTCCCGAGTGCTATATTGAAGTCAAATCAGTCACGTTAGCGGATCAGGAAAATGGCTATTTCCCGGATGCAGTCACGCTACGGGGACAAAAGCATCTGCGGGAGCTGATGAGTGTTGCGGCGGCGGGCAAACGCGCCGTACTGCTGTTTGCGGTTTTGCACTCAGCCATTGAACGGTTTTCTCCAGCCCGCCATATTGATCTCAAATACGCGCAATTGTTGAATGAGGCACAAAAGCAGGGGGTAGAGGTTTTGGCTTATAAAGCGGAACTTTCTGCCGATAATATGACTCTGAGATCCTCTCTTCCCATTGTCTTATAAGGGAATAGACGATTGATGAATAAGTGTTCTGGCCGCGTGCGCAAATACGCTTTTCCTCACAGGCTTGTCAAGTGTTACGTTTAGATAATTGCCATACGGAAAAGCATCTGCTATTTATAGCGACCTGATTTTTCCCCCAACACGGGGATCGATAGTGCGTGTTAAGGAGAAGCAACATGCAAGAAGGGCAAAACCGTAAAACATCGTCCCTGAGTATTCTCGCCATCGCTGGGGTGGAGCCGTATCAAGAGAAACCGGGCGAAGAGTATATGAATGAAGCCCAGCTGTCGCACTTCAAGCGTATTCTTGAAGCATGGCGTAATCAACTCAGGGATGAAGTCGATCGCACCGTTAGTCATATGCAGGATGAAGCGGCTAACTTCCCGGATCCGGTAGACCGTGCCGCTCAGGAAGAAGAGTTCAGCCTTGAACTGCGTAACCGTGACCGCGAGCGCAAACTGATCAAAAAGATCGAAAAAACGCTGAAGAAGGTCGAGGACGAAGATTTTGGCTACTGCGAATCCTGTGGTGTTGAAATTGGCATTCGTCGCCTGGAAGCGCGTCCGACCGCCGATCTGTGCATCGACTGTAAAACGCTGGCAGAAATCCGCGAAAAACAGATGGCGGGTTAATCCCGGTCCTGTTTACCCACTCCAAAGGCGGGAGTCTCTCCCGCCTTATTACTGTTGATATGTCTGAATCTCACTATATCGGGCGCTTCGCGCCATCCCCCTCCGGTGAATTACATTTCGGCTCGTTAATTGCCGCTCTCGGCAGCTACCTGCAGGCTCGCGCACGGCTGGGTAAATGGCTCGTCCGCATTGAAGATATTGATCCTCCACGTGAAGTTCCCGGTGCAGCAGACACCATTCTGCGTCAGCTGGAACATTACGGTCTTCACTGGGACGGCGAAGTTGTCTGGCAATCAACACGTCACGACGCCTACCGGGAACGTCTGGCCTGGCTCGCTGAGCAGGGGCTCTCATATAACTGCACCTGTACCCGCGCGCGCATACAGAGCGTGGGGGGCGTCTATGACGGCCACTGCCGCACGCTCAACCACGGCCCGGAAAACGCCGCCGTTCGTCTGATCCAGCGTGCCCCTGTGCTCCACTTTAACGACCTGCTCTCTGGCGACATTCATGCGGATGAACGGCTGGCGCGAGAGGATTTTATTATCCACCGCCGTGACGGGCTGTTTGCCTATAACCTGGCGGTGGTGGTAGATGACCACTTTCAGGGCGTTACCGAAATTGTGCGCGGAGCCGATCTGGTTGAACCTACGGTGCGTCAAATAGCGTTGTATCACCAGTTTGGCTGGACGGCGCCGGATTACATTCATCTGCCGCTGGCCGTCAACGAGCGGGGCGATAAGCTGTCGAAGCAAAACCACGCCCCCGCCCTGCCAGAGGGCGATCCACGCCCCGTTTTGATCGACGCGTTACGATTTCTCAACCAGAATGTAACCAACGAATGGCAGGATCTTTCCATTGACGAATTGCTGAAACAGGCCGTTGCCACCTGGTCGCTCACGAGCGTGCCAAAAATCCAGCATTCTCAAATGCGTTGCGCTGAGCTATGATTAGCCGCTTTTTTCATAACAAAACACACTACGAGGTGTACCATTTTTACCCGAGTCGCTAATTTTTGCCGTAAAGTGCTAAGCCGCGAAGAGAGCATGGCGAATGACGCTATTGCGCAACCACAGATGTCGGTTATCCCGCGTGAGCAGCACAATATTTCCCGCAAAGATATCAGTGAAAATGCCCTCAAGGTGCTCTATCGTCTGAATAAAGCGGGCTACGAGGCCTATCTCGTTGGCGGTGGAGTACGTGATTTACTGCTGGGCAAAAAACCCAAAGATTTCGACGTGACGACCAGCGCCACGCCCGAACAGGTGCGTAAATTATTCCGCAATTGCCGTCTCGTTGGCCGCCGTTTCCGTCTGGCACACGTCATGTTTGGGCCGGAAATTATTGAGGTGGCGACGTTCCGTGGTCACCACGAAGCGGGCGCATCCGATCGCACAACTTCCCAGCGTGGCCAGAACGGTATGCTGCTGCGCGACAACATCTTCGGTTCGATCGAAGAAGATGCCCAGCGTCGCGATTTCACCATCAACAGCCTTTACTACAGCGTGGCGGATTTCACCGTGCGTGATTACGTCGGCGGCATGCAGGATCTGAAAGAGGGCCTGATTCGCCTGATCGGCACGCCGGAAACCCGGTATCGCGAAGACCCGGTGCGTATGCTGCGCGCCGTGCGTTTCGCCGCCAAGCTGGATATGCGCATCAGCCCGGAGACGGCAGAGCCGATCCCGCGTCTGGCGACGCTTATCAATGACGTACCGCCAGCCCGCCTGTTCGAAGAAGCGCTCAAACTGCTGCAAGCCGGTCACGGCTTTGCCACCTATAACCTGCTGCGCGAATACAACCTTTTCCAGCCGTTATTCCCGTCCATTACCCGCTACTTCACCGAAAATGGTGACAGCCCAATGGAACGCATGATTGCGCAGGTGCTGAAGAATACCGACACCCGTATCCGCAACGATATGCGCGTGAACCCGGCGTTCCTGTTTGCGGCGATGTTCTGGTATCCGCTGCTGGAAACGGCTCAGCGTATTACCCAGGAAAGCGGCCTCGCCTATTATGACGCTTTTGCCCTGGCGGCAAACGACGTGCTGGACGAAGGCTGCCGTACGCTGGCCATTCCGAAACGTATTACCACGCTGGTGCGCGATATCTGGCAGCTTCAGCTGCGTATGTCCCGTCGTCAGGGCAAACGCGCCTGGAAGCTGATGGAGCATCCTAAGTTCCGCGCGGCCTTTGATCTGCTCTCTCTGCGTGCTGAAATTGAACGCAACCAGGAGCTGCAGCGTCTGGCGCAGTGGTGGGCCGAGTTCCAGGTCTCCGCACCGCCGGAGCAGAAAGACATGCTCACTGGCCTTGATGAAGAGCCGGCGCCGCGTCGTCGTCACCGTCGTCCGCGCAAGCGCGCACCGCGTCGCGAAGGCACGGCATGACCCTCGCGTATATCGCTATCGGCAGCAATCTGGCCTCTCCTCTGGAGCAGGTTAATGCTGCCGTTCAGGCGCTGGGTGAGATCCCCCAGAGCCGCATTGTGGCAGTCTCCTCGTTTTACCGTACACCGCCGCTCGGCCCGCAGGATCAGCCTGATTACCTGAATGCCGCCGTGGTGCTGGACACCGCACTGGATGCCGAAACGTTGCTGGATAACACCCAGCGCATTGAGCTGCAACAGGGTCGCGTGCGTAAAGCAGAGCGCTGGGGGCCACGTACCCTTGACCTCGACATCATGCTGTTTGGCAACGAGGTGATTAACACATCACGCCTGACGGTGCCGCATTACGACATGAAAAATCGCGGATTTATGCTCTGGCCGCTGTTTGAAGTCGCCCCCGATCTCACCTTCCCGGACGGCATCCCGCTCAGGGAGATCCTGGACAACCTCCACGCAGAAAAACCCGCTCGCTGGTAAGCCTGTGCCCCCGCGCATTAGCCACAAAATAATTGTGGCTAATAGACGACCTAAAATCATTGTTCCCTCGAATGTTACTGTTAGAATGCGCAAAGATTCGCTTTGGGTTATCAGGAAACAGTATGAAACCAACCACCATCTCCTTACTGCAGAAATGCAAACAGGAAAAGAGACGCTTCGCCACCATCACCGCATATGACTACAGCTTCGCCAAACTGTTTGCCGAAGAGGGGATCAACGTCATGCTGGTCGGGGACTCGTTAGGGATGACGGTACAAGGACATGACTCCACCCTGCCGGTCACGGTCGAGGATATTGCTTACCACACCCGAGCCGTGCGCCGTGGTGCACCTGCCTGCCTTCTGCTTTCCGATCTGCCGTTTATGGCCTACGCCACGCCGGAGCAGGCTTTCGACAATGCGGCGGCCGTGATGCGCGCCGGTGCCAATATGGTCAAAATCGAAGGCGGCGCCTGGCTGGTGGAGACGGTAAGAATGCTCACCGAACGCGCCGTGCCGGTGTGCGGACATTTGGGCCTTACGCCACAGTCCGTCAATATCTTTGGCGGTTACAAGGTGCAGGGCCGCGGTGATGCCGCGCAGGCGCTGTTTGACGATGCCCTCGCGCTGGAAGCGGCGGGCGCACAGCTGCTGGTGCTGGAATGTGTACCGGTTGAGCTGGCAAAACGCATCACCGACGCGCTGTCTATTCCGGTCATCGGGATTGGGGCTGGCAACGTGACCGACGGTCAGATTCTGGTGATGCACGACGCCTTTGGCATCACCGGCGGCCATATCCCGAAATTCGCCAAAAATTTCCTTACTGAAGCGGGCGACATGCGCGCCGCGGTCAGGCAGTATATTGCCGACGTCGAATCCGGTGTTTACCCGGGTGAAGAACACAGTTTCCATTAAGGAGTCTCGTTGTGCTAATCATTGAAACCCTGCCGCTGCTTCGCCAGCATATTCGCCGTGCACGACAGGAAGGTAAACGTATCGCACTGGTCCCGACCATGGGTAACCTGCATGACGGCCATATGAAACTGGTCGACGAAGCGAAAGCCCGTGCAGATATCGTGGTGGTCAGTATCTTCGTTAATCCGATGCAGTTTGACCGTGCGGACGACCTGGCGCGCTATCCTCGTACGCTGCAGGAAGATTGCGAGAAGCTGAAAAAGCGCCATGCGGACTTCGTCTTTGCGCCGGCACCTGCAGATGTCTACCCTCAGGGTACGGAAGAGTCCACGTACGTTGATGTCCCGGGCATTTCGACCATGCTCGAAGGGGCCAGCCGTCCAGGCCACTTCCGCGGCGTGTCCACCATCGTCAGCAAGCTGTTCAACCTGGTGCAGCCGGACGTAGCCTGCTTTGGTGAGAAAGATTTCCAGCAGCTGGCGCTGATCCGTAAGATGGTTGCCGACATGGGTTATGATATCGAGATCGTGGGCGTGCCGATTGTACGCGCCAAAGACGGTCTGGCGCTCAGCTCCCGTAACGGTTATCTGACCGCTGACCAGCGTAAGATTGCCCCAGGATTAAGCAAAGTCATGAATAGCATGGCAGAGCAACTGTTGGCGAAAGAGCTGACCGCTGAAGAGATCGTGGCCCTGGCTGAACAAGCGCTGAACGATAAAGGCTTCCGCGCTGACGATATTCAAATCCGTGATGCTGACACGCTGCTTGAGTTAACCGACGCCAGCAAGCGCGCGGTTATTCTGGTGGCTGCATGGCTCGGCCAGGCGCGCCTTATCGACAACAAAGTGGTTGAACTGGCATAACCTTCTTACCCTCCCCTCTTACAGGAGGGGTTAACGCATGATTAAAGGTACACGTAATGATTCGCAAAATGCTGCAAGGTAAGCTTCACCGTGTGAAAGTCACGCAGGCCGACCTGCACTATGAAGGCTCCTGCGCGATTGATCAGGATTTTCTCGACGCGGCGGGTATTCTTGAAAACGAAGCGATTGATATCTGGAACGTGAACAATGGCAAACGCTTCTCCACCTACGCGATTGCCGCAGAGCGCGGGTCTAAGATCATCTCCGTTAACGGTGCCGCCGCGCACTGTGCAGACGTAGGGGATATTGTGATCATCGCGAGCTTCGTCATGATGTCCGACGAAGAGGCGCGCCGCTGGCAGCCTAAAGTCGCCTATTTTGAAGGCGACAACGAGATGAAACGCACCGCAAAGGCGATTCCGGTCCAGGTTGCCTGATGCCGCCAGGAGCGGAGCCTTCAGGTTCCGCTCCTCAAAGGTAAAGAAAACATCCTTTTTTTGTATACATAGCCTCTCCCTCATTTATTTCCCCTATTTTCTCCTCTCTTAGCGTTTCTCTTGGTTTAAAAAAAACATTATTCTGAATGATATAATTAAAGGAATGATCTTTGCCATTTATAATCTAAACAATCCAATATAACTTGGCTGCAATAAAAATCGTCTCTCTCCGTTCATTCAAAACAAATTTAAAGATCATTTTCAATAACTTATCAAACATTCAATTTTTCTAATAATGGCTTTTAGCAATTTTAAATACCCAACCCATTCATAGATCCCTATCATCATTTTGCTTAAATTAAATCTGTACAATGTTTTTAAATGGAATTTTAATCATGTTAAAAAAGACGTTATTAGCTTCAGCTGTAACTTTGTTTGCAATGGGTTCATTTTCAGCAATAGCAGGCACCGATATCGGTTTAATCACCTTTGACGGTGCGGTAACAGACACAACGTGTAATATTTCCACCGCCAATGGTGAATCACAAAATAATATTACTATTACCTTACCGGTTGTTAAAAAATCTGATGTTGAATCAACCACCATCGATACCGGTGTCGGCTCTAAGAATTTTGAACTGCTGCTCACCAACTGCCCTGAGTCATTAAATAATGCCTCTGCAAGCTTTATGTCAAAAAATATGGGTGCCATTGCAAACGGTACCATTGAACCTGACGCCAGCGTAGCAGGCGCAGCAACCAACGTTGCACTTGCCTTGTATAATAATGCCCCTACCGAATCTTCTCGTATTATGGTCGGCCAGCCTGCTAATAATACGCAGAAAGCCAATCTTACCGCCGGTTCCGGCAAGCTGTTCTATCGCGTTGCATACGTTCCGGGTTCCAACTGGGTGAAAGACACGAACCCAGTGCAGTCAGGTAAAGTCAGCGCCAACGCATACTTCACCATGAGCTACGAATAATTTTATCCCTCCCGTTAATGTGCCCTGTTGGGCACATTTTTGCGTATTTATTGAGAGTTTACATGTACGTACTGAATATTAAGAGCGGATTAAAAGCCCTGCTGCTGGCCTCGATGAGCGTGTTTGCTCTTAACGCCAGTGCAGATATTGTGATTTCCGGCACCCGTGTCATTTATCCTGAATCGGCAAAAGACGTAACGGTGTCTATGGATAACCGTGGCACCCGGCCTCTGCTGGTACAGACCTGGCTCGATGATGGAAGAGATACCACTAACCCTCAGGAGCTGAAACTGCCTTTTATTGTGACGCCGCCTGTTTCGCGTGTTGAACCGCAAAAAGGACAAACCGTCAGAATCACCTGGCTGGGTCAGGCATTGCCAAAAGATAAAGAATCGCTGTTCTGGTTTAACGTTCTGGAAGTTCCGCCGAAGGCTAAGGAGAGCGATAACCAAAGTATGCTTCAGCTTGCTTTCCGCACCCGTATTAAACTCTTTTTCCGTCCCACTGGGTTAAAAGGGGAACCGACAGACGCGGCCAAAAATCTTAAGTGGTCCCAAACCCGACAAGGGCAAAAAATCGTTTTAAGTGCGAAAAATGATTCGCCTTATTATGTGTCGCTGGCAAGTGCGGCGCTTATTTCAGGCGGTAAAAGTTACGAGATCGAAACGCATTATATTGAACCGTTCTCAAGCCAGACGATGAATGTGAAAAATTACACCTCATCCGGAAAAAGCAAAATAACCTGGCAAGCCATTAATGATTTCGGTGGAATTGATAAGTATGAGTCTATACCGCATTGATTCCCTGTCAGCTTCAGAACATTCACAAAAACTATAATTAGCGTTGCCCTGGGACAGAGTTCATCATGCACTTTAGACGTTCGCTACTATGTTTATCGATAAGTGCGGTATTGCCGTTATGTGCATTTGCTGCTGAAAATAATAACGAAGAAGACGTGCAGTTTAACGAGCAGTTTCTTTATAACACTGGCGCATCCATTGATATCAGTCGTTTTTCAAAAGGCAACCCTGTTATTGCCGGAACCTATAAGGTGAAGATGATCGTTAACGGGAAACCTTCGGTGACCACGGATCTTCTGTTTAAGGAGAATGGCACACCGCGCGCCACTCCCTGCATCACCCCGAAACTACTCACGCAGGCAAATGTCACCACCGAGCAACTGAAACACCCTGAGGAGGATTCTGCTGACACCTGTGTCTCTATGCCAGACGCCTATCCCGGCTCGCGTGTGGCTTACGATCCCTCCACACAGGAGTTAGACCTTTCCATTCCTCAGGCTTTCGTCATTCAGCGTCCTGCGGGATTTGTCGATCCTTCACTGTGGGAAGACGGGATCCCGGTGGCCATGCTCTCATGGGATCTTAACGGCTGGCACGCAGACATGCCGGATTCCAGCACTGATACGGCCTATGCAGGTCTGCGCTATGGGGCAAACCTGGGGCCATGGCGACTCCGGGCGCGAGGCAACCTGAACTGGGATCAGGATTCCGGTACCCATTACGCCAGCCAGGATATCTATCTTCAGCGTGATATCACGCCGTTGAAAGCGCAGTTTATCGCCGGCGATTCCTATACCCGTGGCGACGCCTTCGATTCCATTAGCCTGCGCGGGGCGCGTTTATATAACGATGACCGTATGCTTCCAAATGGTATATCGACCTATGCGCCGGTGATCCGAGGGGTTGCAAACAGCAACGCCAAAGTCACGATCGCCCAAAGCGGCAATACGATTTACGAAACCTCCGTCCCCCCAGGACCGTTTGAGATCACCGACCTCAGTACAACAGGTTACGGTAGCGATCTCATCGTCACGGTAGAAGAGACGGATGGGAGCAAACGCTCCTTCTCAGTCGCCTATTCTTCCGTCGCACAAATGCTTCGTCCTGGCTACTCCCGATGGGATGTCGGCGTGGGTGAACTGCGTGACGACAGCCTGCGTGACAAACCAAAGGTGGGATATGCGACGGGCTACTATGGCTTAACCAATACCTTCACGGGGTATGCGGGCCTGGAATATACCGATAGCGATTTCTACGCCGCATTGTTGGGTATTGCCATGAATACCGGAGTCGGCGCATTCGCTCTTGATGTCACGCATTCGGATGCCCGGATCGACGGCTTACGACATCTCACGGGCGAAAGTTATCGCATCTCCTACAGCAAACTTATGGAAGCCACGAATACCTCTTTCAACGTCGCCGCCTACCGGTTTTCAACGTCTGACTATCTCAGCCTGAACGATGCGGCCTCGTTGACCAATGAGATCAAATACCGTGACAGGGAGCGTAACCCGGAACGTAACAACAGCGACGTGTATCAGACCTTCCAGCGCATGAAAAACCAGATCCAGGTGAATATCAGCCAACCGTTGAATATTGCCGATCTTGATTTGGGATCGCTGTATGTCAACTCAACCTGGCAGGACTACTGGAATGAAAGCAGTTCGTCCGCGCAATACTCGGTTGGCCACAGTCATTCGCTAAGCTGGGGAAGTTATAGCCTCACCGTGCAGCGCACCTACAATGAGTTTGGGGAAAAAGATGACAGCGTCTATCTGAACCTCACGATTCCATTCGACACGCTGATGGGTAACAGCAAGCGAGCGGGTGGCTTCTCCTCACTCACGACGGGCATCGGCAGCGATTTAAAAGGCGGCAGTAGCTTTAACGCCAGCGCTAACGGCAACACCGAAGATAACCGCTTCAGTTACAGCATTACCGAAAGCACCACGCGTTACGACGATACGTTAAATCAGTTAAGCGGGTACGGCAGTTACAACGGCCCGCATGGACCGCTAAGCCTTTCCGTCTCCGCCTCAGATGACGATACACGACAATATTCTGCCAGCTATAGCGGCGGAATGGTTCTGCACTCGGGTGGCGTAACACTCGCCCCTGGCAGCATCAGCGAAAGCGATACGCTTGCCTTAATTAAAGCTGAGGGGGCGGAAGGTGCACGCGTCTCTATCGGTAACGGTGAAATCGGCGCCTCAGGCTATGCCCTTATGCCCTATCTGTCCGCCTACCGTGAAAACAGCGTTGGTCTTGATATCAGTGAAATGCACTCTGACGTGGAAGTGAAAAATACCCGCTCCACCACCATCCCCCGTAGCGGTGCCGTTGTGCTGGTTAACTTTGAAACCGATCAGGGGCGCTCAGTGTTAATGGAACTGATGCGTGACGATGGCGGGTTTATCCCGTTAGGCGCCGATGTGCAAACCGACCAGGGCGTATCCGTGGGTAGCGTGGGTCAGGCCGGGCAAGCCTGGATCCGCGGAATTGAAGATAAAGGAACGTTAAATATCGTCTGGGGAAATGAGCCCGGCACATCCTGTACCGTCTCCTACCACATCCCACCGGATGCGAAAAAGATTGGACCGACAACGCTGCTGACGGGCCAGACCTGCCGCGTCACAGCCTTATAAAGGGAGTTAAAACATGCTTTTTAGAGCCTGGAAAAAAACAGGGTTAGTTATTTTAAGCACGGGGCTAATGGCGCTGTCGCTGGAAACACGCGCCGATAATCTCGATATTACCTTTACCGCAAATATCCGTGACACCACCTGCGATATGAAAATCGAAGGCGGCAGCGGTGATGGCACCAGCAACGTTATCCCCATTGGGACTAACGGCAAGGTGCGCCTGGATTACATCATCCTGAAAAATGCCAAAGCCACGACCAACTTTAAACTCAAAATGGTCTCATGCCCGCCGAGTCTGGCATCGCTGAAAACCACCATCAGCGGTAGCGCCAGCCCGCTGACGACGGCAATTAAGAACTCACTTTCCGGCGACGGCAGTGCGGAAAATATTGGCGTGGCGATTTCCCGTACCGCCACCCCGAATACCCCCTTTGTCATTAATTCATCCACCGATGCACAGCGCCTCGTCTGGTCGAGCGGAGAGATAAGTGCTGGCGAAGTACCACTTCTGGCGACGCTGGTGGAAACCGCAAACGGGCAGGGCACGACCGGCAATTTTAGCGGTATCGCTACGTTTAATTTCACCTATGAATAACTGGCAGCAATGCGGAGCGTTGATATGAAAATGAAAATGACATTACTGGTGCTTGCAATGACTGCCACCCTGCCTTCCGTTGCGTTAAGTGCGATTACAGGGACGACGAGCGTGCAGGCAACGTTTACATCCACCATTGAGGCCGGGACCTGTAACGCGGAGATTCAAAACGCCAGCGGAGCCCCGATTGACATTTTGCCGTTTGGCGATGTGTTTAAGTCTGACCTGGTGAGCCAGAGCCGACGAGAAGCCTTCAAAATCGCCTTCACGAACTGTGCCGGGGTAAAAAACGCCGCCATTCAGGCCATGCCGGGTGCAGGCGGGTCGTGTACCGGTAACGCGTATGCAGCCGGGCATAACGTCGGTTTTGAAATCTGGAAAGGCTCTGTCGACTCAGGCTCCATATTGAACTGCGCCACTGTCCCGACGTCTGTCATCAACCTGTCTAACGGGACGGGGAATTTTGAGATGGATGCGCGCATCGTCATTGCAAAAGGTAAAACAATTTCGGACGTGACGACAGGTTCGGTCAATGCGCCCGTGACGTTTACCGTGACCTATCAATAATGTTTATTCAGACAGGTAGCTTAAACAGGATGTGCCAGTCCCGCTTAATCTTAAGAAATGCGATGTCATGGCTGGCCCTCTGCATGGGGTTTCCCGCAGCGGGTTTTGCCTCCAGCCTGGAAATGGATATGACGGCAAACATTATCAACAATACGTGCCAGGTCAGTATTCCAGAAAGTGGAAACGTAACGCTGCCAACGGTGGGGAAACCGTGGTTTTACACCGCGGAGGGCACCGATCGACTTCAACCAGCAGACCCCGCGGGAGGAACACGCTTTATGATTCAGGTTGTGGACTGCAGCGGGGATGAATCGGGATCCGGGCAAGCGCTGCACTTTACCTTTAAACCGCAGTCTGCCCAAATTGATGGGATTTCAAAACAGATATTCAGTAATGAAACATCCGCCCTTGCTGGCGGCGCTGAAAACGTGGGGATTGTTATTTTTTCTGAATCCAATAATCAAAATGTCCTCGACAGCGAGGGGCAGTCTGATGTGGAGGTCAAAATAGCGACCCCATCAGACCAACAAAGCTATTTGAAAGCGTATAACTTTTACGCCCGCTATCAAAATTACGGCCCGGTCAGCGCAGGAAAAGTGACCGCGCGCGCATTAGTCAGCGTGACATATCGCTAACAGGCAACGCTAAAAGGAATAACTATGGCACAGCGTCCTGGGATAACTGTTTCCCCACGTTTTTACGGTTTTATTATTTTATTTATGTGCTTAACCATGAGCGCCTTTTACGCCCATGCAGCCGAGGAGTGCCAGGTTGGTAGGGCTAAGCCACGTTCGGTTGGCGATTTCACAGGCGGAAAACCAACGCTGAGAGCCGTTGATGCCGTCACCACTCCTACAAAAATCAGCTCACTCTATCCCTTAAGCCTAACCCCCCGGTTAATGAGCATATGCTCAGGTGGAGATGATGGAGAAAACATCTTCACCGCAACACGGGCTAACCTGCAGGTTGGCAGCATTGACGGAAAAGCCTTATTCAAAACCAATGTGACCGGCATTGCTTATGCACTGGCGTTTCGCACAAAAGGTACGGGAGTTACGGCCTATTTTGCCCCCAGCACAACCTGGTATCTGACGTTGCATATGGAAGATCAAGATGAATTATTGCGATACCAAACCTGGGAGGCCGCGGTCGAGTTTTATCAGCTTCCCAGCTTTGCCGGGGTTCCCGCAGAGGTGGTCTCCGTTGGCCCTGTCGGAGGGACTATCGGAGACTTTGGTATCGGCGATCCCTATGCGCCTAATGATGACCATCCAGGCACAACCATCAGCATCGCCGACATGGCATTTAAAACCCCTATAGAAATACCGACCTGCACCCTTACGGCTCCTAAAACCGTTGACCTGGGGGATTATGGTGTATCCGATATCGAGAACGATAAAACCATAAACGCCGATTTTGGGGTGACAGGGAATTGCACCAACACCCGTAAAGTCACCGTGAAGTTGACCACCAGTAAAACAACCGGAACTGATGGCTCATTACTTGCCAACACCGCACCGTCGAACGCGGCAAAAGGCGTGGGCGTGTTACTGAAGTGGCCGAACAACAGGCAGATAGTGCCTAATTCAACTAGCAGCTTTACCGCACAAGAGAACACTACCCTTGCCCTATTCAGCTTGTTACTTACGGCCCGGTTAGTTAAGTCTGGTACAGAAAAAGTCACCTCTGGCACGTTCAGCGCCATCGGCACCCTGCAGTTCACCTACGAGTAGCTTACCCCTGCGGCTGGTTGCTGATCAGCCGCGACATAGTCTCCAGCGAATCCGTTCTTAAGATGTACAGGCGTTTCAGTAAGAACGGATTATCCCCCGGCTTGACCTTCCCTTTTACCGTTGTCACTGCGAGGTGAAAACCGGCGTCATTCGCGGCTTTTATGGCTTTATTGTCATAGCCACCAAACGGATAAGAGAGATACAGCACGCGCGGGTTAAACTGCGCCAGCGCCCGGCGCGAGCGTTCGAAATCAAACAAAATCACGTGGTAGCTGCGGCTCAGTAGAATCGGATGCTTGTTACCATCCACGCGGTGCAGGAAGTGCGTGTGGGACTGAATGTCAAACACGTCCTGGATGCCCTTCAACTCCTGAACGCTCATAAATTGAAGTGATTTCGGATCCCACTTTTGCGGATGTCGCTTAATGCGGGATGAGATGATAAACGCCGTGGCGTTAAACCCGTACTCTTTCAGAATCGGGTAAGCATAGCGGCTTACGGATTTCAGTCCGTCATCAAACGTGATCACTACCGATTTGGCCGGCAGGTTCAGTTTGTTACGTACATACCCTTCCAGCTGATACATCGTCAGGGTGGTATACCCCTGGTCACGCAGCCAGGCCATCTGGTTATTGAACGCGCGCACGCTGGTGGTGGTAGAGGTATGCCGGAAGCGCGTGTTCTCTTCATCACGCAGAATATGATGGTAGGTCAGCACCGGGAGGCCATTATCTTCCTGCGCGTCCAGGCTGCTGATCCATGCCAGTCGGTTGCCGATACGGATTTGGTACCACGTCTGGTTTAAGCGGTCTTTGAGTTTACTTAAAACCGGATACCGCAGATTGGCGCTCAGCGTACCGAATGGCGCACTGCCGCTGGACGGCGCGTTGTACACCGGCGTGTCTTTCCAGGTGATCAGGTTTTGATTACTGAGCGGCTTATTAAGATCGCCAAGGCTGTCCTCAACGCGCTGCTTTCCCTGCACCTGCTCCAGATGGCCTTTATCGATAAATCCCGTCCCGAAGCCGAAGCGAAACTCGTAATAATCCGCAGCGGTAGGCACAACGGCAAGGATCTGTCCGGCTCTGACATGGCCGACGTTAACGACCTCGTTTCCCACCTGCGCCCAGATAGCCGCATCTTCAGTGGTTTGCATGTACTGGGCTGGAAGACCTTGCTGACTTAATAAACTGGCTGATGCCCCTCCAGAGAGAACCAGCAGGCACAGGAACAAAATACGCGTGAACATGTATGTGATATCGGTACGAATAAACTGGTGCCATTGTAACAAATGCACCATCAATACCAATGTTTAATTCTTATACAGGTCGTGAAGAAGAACGAAGGGGGGATTTTTCTGCTGCTGATGCCACAGGCTGCTGACGCCCGGCTTACCCTGCGCCACGATGGCATCGCGAAACTCTGCGCTGCTTAATAATTCACGCCGTGGATACATTAACTCAAGCAGGGGAAGATCAATACCGGAGATCACTTCGCAGCAGTCGTGTTTGTGGCTCAACAGAGCAGCCGCGCGATACGGCGCAGCGCCAGATTTATCGGTGAGAAAGATAACGCCTTCGCCAGTGTCGGTTTCATGCAGGGCATCACACATCATCCGGCTCAGCATGTTGGTGCTCAGCCCTTGCCAGTAATTCACCGCACGACACTGCGCCAGTGGACCAAACCTGGCTTCAAGCTTTATCAACATCTCCTGCGCCTGTTCATCGTGGCAGGTAATGACCCATCCCAGCATAACTCTCTCCTTAGCAGGCGAGTAGTTTAGCGAAGTGAAGATTAGCTTACGGTGATAACAGTCAAAGAAAAGGCCCGGCAACCAGAAAGTCACCGGGCGGAAGGTTAGCTGCGCAGTCCGCGTCCGCGCTGGATTAAGTACCAGCACAGCAGGTAGAAGGCGACGATAAATACCACCAGCACCGCAACGGTAGTGAACAGCGGTACGTCAGTAATGCCGAGGAAGCCGAAGCGGAAACCGCTGATCATGTAGACAATCGGGTTCAGGTGCGACAACGCCTGCCAGAACGGCGGCAGCAGCGTCAGGGAATAAAACACCCCACCCAGATAGGTCAGCGGCGTCAGCACAAAGGTCGGGATCAGGCTGATATCGTCAAACGTTTTGGCAAACACCGCGTTCAGCAGACCGGCAAGCGAAAACAGGATCGCCGTCAACAGCAGCGTCAGCCCCACGAACAGCCAGGAGTGCACCTGGAACGGCACGAAGAACAAGGAGATAGCCGTCACCAGGATCCCGACGCACAGGCCGCGCGCCACACCACCGCCAACGTAACCCGCGATGATCACATGCGTTGGCACCGGTGCCACCAGCAGCTCCTCAATGTTGCGCTGGAACTTAGCGCTAAAGAAAGACGAAGCCACGTTGGCATAGGCGTTGGTGATCACCGCCATCATGATCAAACCCGGAACGATAAACTGCATATAGGTAAAGCCATGCATCTCACCAATGCGGGAACCAATCAGATTACCGAAGATGATGAAATAGAGCGTCATGGTGATCACCGGCGGCACCAGGGTTTGTACCCAGATGCGCATAAAGCGGTTAATCTCTTTCGCCCAGATGCTTTTCAGCGCGACCCAATAAAGATGCGTCATGCCTTGTCTCCTTGTTTATCCTGCACCAGAGAGACAAACAGCTCTTCCAGTCGGTTCGCTTTGTTACGCATACTTAAAACCTGAATGCCCTGGGCACTCAGCTGGGAGAAGACGCTGTTAATGCCCTGCTCCCGCAATACTTCCACCTCCAGCGTGGAGGTGTCGACCAGGCGATACTGGTACCCTTCAAGCTTCGGCAGCGCGCTTTTTGCCGCCAGATCCAGAATGAACGTTTCTGATTTGAGCTTCGAGAGCAGATCCTTCATTGAGGTGTTTTCCACCAGCTCGCCGTTCTGAATGATGCCGATGTTGCGGCACAGCATTTCCGCTTCTTCAAGGTAGTGCGTCGTCAAAATAATGGTGGTGCCTTTGTCGTTGAGATCTTTCAGGAACCCCCACATTGAGCGACGAAGCTCAATATCTACCCCGGCGGTGGGCTCGTCGAGGATCAACAGTTTTGGCTCATGCATCAGCGCACGGGCAATCATCAGACGGCGCTTCATGCCGCCAGACAGCATACGCGCACGTTCCTTACGTTTTTCCCATAGATCAAGCTGCTTCAGGTACTTTTCGCTGCGAGCTAACGCTTCTTTTCGCTCAACGCCATAGTAGCCCGCCTGGTTGACGACGATCTGCTGCACCGTCTCAAACGGGTTGAAGTTGAACTCCTGCGGTACCAGACCGAGCTGACGTTTGGCGTTGACCACATCTTTTTGCAGATCGTAGCCAAACACGCAGACCCGGCCAGAGGTCTTATTGACCAGCGAGCTGATAATGCCGATGGTCGTCGATTTCCCCGCGCCGTTCGGCCCCAGAAGCGCATAGAAATCCCCCGCTTCTACTTTGAGATCTATCCCGCGTAGCGCCTGAACGCCGCCCGGATAGGTTTTTTTAAGCTGCTCAAGCTCCAGTGCAATCGCCATGAATTAAACTTACCTTAGGTTCTGACACACGTTGTGTGGTTTCATTAAAAGTCGGGTTACCCTATAGTAGCGCAACGCAATCACTTGGTTACAGGTCGCTAACCTCCATGAACAACATAGATACACTCATCAGCAACAATGCACTATGGTCAAAAATGCTGGTGGAGGAAGACCCCGGTTTTTTTGGAAAGCTCGCGCAAGCGCAGAATCCACGCTTTCTCTGGATTGGATGTTCCGACAGCCGTGTTCCGGCTGAGCGACTGACGGGCCTTGAGCCCGGCGAACTGTTTGTTCACCGTAACGTTGCCAACCTGGTGATTCATACCGATCTCAACTGCCTGTCTGTCGTTCAGTACGCCGTAGACGTCCTGGAGGTCGAGCACATCATTATTTGCGGTCACTACGGCTGCGGCGGCGTGCAGGCCGCTGTGGAAAACCCGGAACTGGGGCTCATCGATAACTGGCTGCTACACATCCGCGATATCTGGTTCAAACATAGCTCACTGCTGGGTGAAATGCCGCAGGAGCGCCGGATGGACACGCTGTGTGAACTGAACGTGATGGAGCAGGTATATAACCTGGGTCATTCAACGATCATGCAGTCAGCGTGGAAGCGCGGGCAGAAGGTCTCTATCCACGGCTGGGCGTACGGCATTCACGACGGCCTGCTGCGCAATCTGGAAGTGACCGCCACCAACCGCGAAACGCTGGAGCAGCGTTACCGTTCGGGCATTGCCAACCTCAAGCTTAAGCATGTGAACCATAAATAAAGCGGGGATTTTCGCCCTCTCCCTGTGGGAGAGGGCTGGGGTGAGGTCACCAGGCCGCACTACTCGTCCAGAAGCACAACCTTCCCAACATACGGCAGATGGCGATAACGCTGCGCGTAGTCAATACCGTAACCGACGACGAACTCGTCCGGAATAGAGAAACCAACAAACTCCACCGGTACCTGCACTTCACGGCGGTCTGGTTTATCCAGCAGAGTACAGATGGCCAGGGATTTCGGCTCACGCAGGCTCAGGATCTCGCGCACTTTAGAAAGCGTGTTACCGGAGTCGATGATGTCTTCGACGATCAACACATCTTTGCCACGAATATCTTCATCCAGATCTTTCAGGATTTTCACATCACGGGTTGTGGACATGCCGCTGCCGTAGCTGGAGGCGGTCATAAAATCGACCTCATGTGACACCTGCACTTCACGGCACAGGTCTGCCATGAACATGAAAGAGCCACGCAACAGACCAACCAGCACCATTTCGCTGCCGCTGTCCTTGTAATGTTCGGTGATTTGACGACCCAGTTCGGCGATACGCGCTTTGATCTCGGCTTCCGGGATCATCACTTCAACAGTATGTTTCATATTACTAACCATATGATTTTAATGAAAATCTCTCAATGCGGATGAATGTTATTCCGGCATCGATACGCAAGCCAGCCATTATATCAGCAAATGGCTAAGCCTGGCGTATGAGTTATAAAAAGCAAATATTGTGATTCCGATCACACTTGTTAATACCTATAATTAGTTGCTAGCAAATTATTAACAAAAACTGACGAGTACACTTTCTATGGCTGAAACAAACTCTAAACAGCCGCGTCTACTGGTGACACTAACAGCGTTATTCGCCGCCTTCTGCGGCCTGTACCTGTTAATCGGTGGCGTCTGGCTGGTCGCAATTGGCGGCTCCTGGTACTACCCCATTGCGGGCCTGGTTATGCTTGGCGTAACTGTTCTGCTCTGGCGTAGAAAACAATCCGCACTGTGGCTTTATGCGGCATTACTCCTCGCAACCATGATCTGGGGCGTCTGGGAAGTCGGGTTCGACTTCTGGGCACTGACGCCACGCAGCGACATTCTGGTCTTCTTCGGTATCTGGCTGATCCTGCCGTTCGTCTGGCGTCGCCTGATTGTGCCTTCCAGCGGTGCCGTTGCAGCGCTGCTTGTCGCTCTGCTAATCAGTGGCGGTATCCTGACCTGGGCCGGCTTTAACGACCCGCAGGAGATCAACGGTACGCTGAATGCAGAATCCACCCCTGCGGCGGCTATCTCGCAGGTGGCTGACGGCGACTGGCCAGCGTATGGCCGTAACCAGGAAGGTCAGCGCTACTCCCCGCTGAAGCAGATCAACGCGGACAACGTGAAAAACCTGAAAGAAGCCTGGGTATTCCGTACCGGCGATCTGAAGATGCCAAACGATCCGGGTGAACTGACCAACGAAGTGACGCCAATTAAAGTGGGCAACATGCTTTATCTGTGTACGGCGCACCAGCGACTGTTCGCGCTCGACGCGGCCACCGGTAAAGAGAAATGGCACTTCGATCCGCAGCTGAACTCCAACCCGTCGTTCCAGCACATCACCTGCCGCGGTGTCTCTTACCACGAAGCGCGTGCGGATAATGCCAGCCCGGACGTCATTGCCGACTGTCCTCGCCGCATTATGCTGCCGGTGAACGATGGCCGCATGTTCGCGATTAACGCCGAAACGGGCAAGTTGTGCGAAACCTTCGCCAACAAAGGTATCCTGAACCTGCAGACCAACATGCCGGACACCACGCCGGGTCTGTATGAACCCACCTCACCGCCAATCATCACCGATAAAACCATCGTGATTGCTGGTTCGGTGACGGATAACTTCTCCACCCGCGAAACCTCTGGCGTTATCCGTGGTTTCGACGTGAATACCGGTAAACTGCTGTGGGCCTTCGATCCGGGCGCGAAAGATCCTAACGCGATCCCGTCTGATGAACACACCTTTACCTTCAACTCGCCAAACTCCTGGGCACCGGCTGCGTATGATGCGAAGCTGGATCTGGTCTACCTGCCAATGGGCGTGACCACGCCTGATATCTGGGGCGGTAACCGTACCCCTGAGCAGGAACGTTATGCCAGCTCCATTCTGGCGCTGAACGCGACCACCGGTAAACTGGCGTGGAGCTACCAGACCGTACACCACGATCTGTGGGATATGGATATGCCGTCCCAGCCAACGCTGGCGGATATTACCGTTAACGGCAAAACCGTTCCGGTGATTT
Source organism: Enterobacter sp. T1-1 (assembly GCF_000710795.1). Lineage (NCBI taxonomy): Bacteria > Pseudomonadati > Pseudomonadota > Gammaproteobacteria > Enterobacterales > Enterobacteriaceae > Enterobacter > Enterobacter sp. T1-1. Next base: position 35,653 of record NZ_JALW01000069.1, read on the forward strand.
ATGCTCCGGCGAAAACCGGTAACATCTTCGTACTGGACCGTCGTAACGGCGAGCTGGTTGTGCCTGCACCGGAAAAACCGGTTCCTCAGGGTGCGGCAAAAGGCGATTACGTCACTAAAACGCAGCCGTTCTCCGAACTGAGCTTCCGTCCGAAGAAAGACCTCAGCGGCGCAGACATGTGGGGTGCCACCATGTTTGACCAGCTGGTGTGCCGCGTAATGTTCCATCAGCTACGCTATGAAGGCATCTTTACCCCGCCTTCTGAGCAGGGCACGCTGGTCTTCCCGGGTAACCTTGGGATGTTCGAATGGGGCGGGATCTCCGTTGACCCTAACCGCCAGGTAGCGATCGCCAACCCGATGGCGCTGCCGTTTGTCTCTAAACTGATCCCACGTGGTCCGGGTAACCCGATGGAGCAGCCGAAAGACGCGAAAGGCAGCGGTACCGAAGCCGGTATTCAGCCGCAGTATGGCGTACCGTTTGGCGTGACCCTGAATCCGTTCCTGTCTCCGTTTGGTCTGCCGTGTAAACAGCCTGCCTGGGGATATATCTCCGGTCTGGATCTGAAAACCAACCAGATCGTGTGGAAAAAACGTATTGGTACCCCGCAGGACAGCATGCCGTTCCCGATGCCGGTTCCAGTGCCGTTCAACATGGGTATGCCAATGCTGGGTGGCCCAATTTCCACCGCCGGTAACGTGCTGTTCATCGCGGCAACCGCAGATAACTACCTGCGCGCGTACAACATGACCAACGGTGAGAAACTGTGGCAAGGCCGTCTGCCAGCCGGTGGGCAGGCAACGCCGATGACCTATGAAGTGAATGGCAAGCAGTACGTTGTCATCTCTGCGGGCGGTCACGGTTCGTTTGGCACGAAGATGGGCGACTATATTGTCGCGTATGCGTTGCCGGATGACGCAAAATAAATGCAAAACGGCAACCTCGGTTGCCGTTTTTTATGTTTGTTCCCTCTCCCACCGGGAGAGGGTCAGGGTGAGGGCATCAGGCCGCACCTGCGAAATGTAGGCCGGGTAAGGCGAAGCCGCCACCCGGCTTTTTTATACGGTAAAACCAAGCATCATCCCCGTATCTTCGTGTTCCAGCAGATGACAGTGCGCCATATAGGCAAACTCCTTCGGCGCCTCGTGGTCAAACTTCACCAGCACCTCGCTGACGCCGCCTTCCACTCTCACTGTATCTTTCCAGCCCGCGCGATGCGCATCCGGCGTTTTGCCGTTCTCTGAAAGAATACGGAACTGGGTGCCGTGAATATGGAACGGATGCAGCATCATGTCGCCTTCGCCTGAAATCACCCAGCGCTCAAACTGCCCTTTTGTAGCAGCAAACATTGGCGTGTTCATATCGAACGCTTTGCCGTTGATCATATTGGCATTGTGGAAATCAAACCCGTGACCGCCGTGATTCATACCGCCCATCTTGCCGTGATCCATGTTCATATGGCCCATCATCTGCCCGTGGTGCATCCCCGCCATCGCCTGATCGCCATACTTTTTCATCAGCGCCTGCATGCCCATCATGTCGAGCATCGGATCCATGGAGAGCTGCAGCTTACGTTGCGTAAGCCCAGCAAGCGATGGAAGCGCCGGCAGCGTGGTTAAGGTGTCCGGCAGCGTACCGGAGGCGGTGATCTGCAGCGGCTGAATACGTAAAACCGGGTGTGGCTTATCGAATGGCGCAACGGCCATCCCCATCTGGCTGACCGGGAGCGTCACCAGGTCAAATGACTTACCGTCGCTGATGTCCACCAGCACCTCAAAGCGCTCGCCCATCAGCACAGGGAGTTCATTCACTTTGACCGGCTCAGGCAGCAGTCCTCCGTCGCTCGCCACGACGTACAACGGACGATTATCGCTGGTGGCAAAGTTCAGCGAGCGCGCGTTGCATCCGTTGAGCAGACGTAACCGCAGCCAGCCTTTTGGTGCAGCGTGCTGGGGGTAGATCGCGCCATTGGTCAGCAGCGTATCGCCAAACCAGCCTACCGCCGCGGTCATCACATCCAGCTGATAATCAATCTGACCGTCTGTGGAGAATTTTTTGTCCTGCACAATGACCGGCACATCGTCGATACCCCACTGTTTGGGCAGACGCAGCAGGCGACTTTCGTCATCTTCAATCAGCACCAGGCCTGCCAGCCCCATGGCCACCTGATGGCCCGTTTTACCATGCTGATGCGGGTGGAACCAGCAGGTCGCCGCCCGCTGCTCGGGGGTAAAGGTCACGGTACGCTTCCCGCCCGCTTTTATAATCCCTTGCGGGCCGCCGTCGACCTCGCCCGGCACTTCCAGCCCGTGCCAGTGCAGCGTCGTCTCTTCTGCCAGCGTGTTGTGAATATCAACGGTGACGGCTTTTCCTCTGCGCAACTGCAACGCCGGGCCAAGCACATTGCCGTTATAGCCCCAGGTGGTGGCGTTATTTTTACCAAACGCCGTTTTACCGGACTGAACCACCAGCTGGATACGGCCACGGGCATCGGCGGTCAATAAATCAGGAATGGGTAAGGCAGGTCTGTCAGCCGCCAGAACCGCACGACTCCACAGTGGTAATGCGCTGGCAACCCCCAACGCAACGGAATATTTTAGAAATTCACGACGTTGCATATTCATTTCCTTATTTCGTGCAGACGATCTTTTGAGCATAAACCCTCCCCTTACCGGAAGGTCAAGTAACGCGGCAATAATAAAGATCGTCGCACTGGCACCAAATATGCTAACGTTGATTTTCCGTGATGCAGTGGTAGAAGCAATGAAGACGTTTTTCAGGACAATTTTGTTCACCAGCCTGATGGCAATGTGTGCCAACAGCTATGCGCTCAGTGAAAATGAAGCGGAAGATATGGCCGATCTGACGGCGGTTTTTGTATTCCTGAAAAATGATTGTGGCTACCAGAATTTACCCAACGGGCAAATTCGTCGCGCACTGGTCTTTTTTGCCCAGCAGAACCAATGGGACCTCAGCAACTACGACAGCTTCGACATGAAAGCGCTCGGTGAAGACAGTTACCGTGATTTAAGCGGTATTGGCATCCCAACGGCAAAAAAATGCAAAGCGCTGGCCCGCGATTCGCTTAGCCTGCTCGCCTACGTGAAATAACCTTCCCGACGCCTCTTGTTTCGCCTGGAACCGTGCAACCACGGTTATAGTTAGCTATCATGTTTCGCTCATTTTTCGTGAGTGTAACGGATGTTAACGAAGAGGAGTCCGCGTATGGCCGACCACACGTTGTGGCATGAAACACTGCATGACCAGTTTGGTCAGTACTTTGCCGTTGATAACGTGCTATATCATGAGAAAACCGATCATCAGGATCTGATCATCTTCGAGAATGCCGCTTTTGGCCGCGTAATGGCGCTGGACGGCGTGGTGCAAACCACCGAGCGAGATGAGTTTATCTATCATGAGATGATGACCCACGTCCCGCTGCTGGCCCATGGCCACGCGAAGCACGTGCTGATTATCGGCGGCGGCGACGGGGCGATGCTGCGCGAAGTCTCCCGCCACCAGTCCATTGAAACCATCACCATGGTAGAGATCGACGCGGGCGTGGTCTCATTCTGTCGTCAGTACCTGCCTAACCATAACGCGGGTAGCTACGACGATCCGCGCTTTAAGCTGGTGATTGACGATGGCGTGAACTTCGTCAACCAGACGACTCAGACGTTTGACGTCATTATCTCCGACTGTACCGACCCTATCGGCCCGGGCGCCTCGCTGTTTACCTCATCGTTCTACGAGGGTTGCAAGCGTTGTCTGAACCCTGGCGGTATCTTCGTGGCGCAAAATGGCGTCTGCTTCCTGCAGCAGGATGAAGCGCTCGACAGCCACCGCAAACTGAGCACCTATTTTGGCGATGTTAGCTTCTATCAGGCTGCCATTCCGACCTACTACGGCGGGATCATGACCTTTGCCTGGGCGACGGATAACGACGTCCTGCGTCATCTCTCCACGGAGATTATCCAGGCGCGCTTCCATCAGGCAGGTCTCCAGTGCCGTTACTACAATCCGGCGGTCCATACCGCAGCCTTCGCCTTGCCGCAGTACCTGCAAGATGCACTGTCCTCCCAGGGGGTGAACTAATTGAAAAAGCTTAAACTGCATGGCTTTAACAACCTGACCAAAAGCCTGAGTTTTTGTATTTACGATATCTGCTACGCCAAAACAGCGGAAGAGCGCGATGGCTACATCGCCTATATCGATGAACTCTACAACGCCAACCGACTGACCGAGATCCTGTCGGAAACCTGCTCTATTATCGGCGCAAATATTCTGAACATCGCCCGCCAGGATTATGAACCTCAGGGCGCCAGCGTGACCATACTGGTCAGCGAAGAGCCGGTCGATCCTAAGCTTATCGACAAAACCGAACACCCGGGCCCGCTGCCTGAAGTGGTTGTCGCCCACCTCGATAAAAGCCATATCTGCGTGCACACCTATCCGGAGAGCCACCCGGAAGGCGGCCTGTGCACGTTCCGCGCCGATATCGAAGTATCCACCTGCGGCGTGATCTCCCCACTAAACGCGCTGAACTATTTAATTCACCAGTTGGAATCCGATATCGTCACCATTGATTATCGTGTGCGTGGTTTTACGCGCGATATCAACGGCATGAAGCACTTTATCGATCACGAGATCAACTCCATTCAGAACTTTATGTCCGAGGACATGAAATCGCTGTACGACATGATGGACGTGAACGTGTACCAGGAGAACATCTTCCACACCAAGATGCTGCTTAAGGAGTTTGACCTTAAGCACTACATGTTCCACACAAAGCCAGAAGATTTAAGCGAAGAAGAGCGTAAGGTCATTACCGACCTGCTCTGGAAAGAGATGCGCGAAATCTACTACGGCCGCAATATTCCGGCCGTGTAAGACTCGCACGGAGCAAGGACGCTCCTGTGTGCTATTTCTGTTTCATAAACTCCCGGTACGCCGCCACGACCTGCAGAAAGTCCTCCACGCCACACAGCGACAGGCTCTCTTCGTCGTAATAGCTCATCCCCTCTTCCATCTCGTCGCCCGAGAATTCCAGCTGATTGGCCCGCACCATCACCTCTTCGCCATCCATCCACAGCGTGTATTCATGACCCGCACGTTGCCAGGAGCGTTCACTGCCTTTTATCGCATTCGCCGCCTGTTCAACTTCATCAAGAAGCGCAAGATTTTCTTTCACCTCTTCGTTAAACCAGTGTCCAACGGCTTCGTGGCCCATCGACATACGCACTTTCACCCCCCCGGTGATGTCGCGCAGAAATTCGTAATCCATAGTGTTTTCCTCTGCAAAGCCATTACGGTAATTATCGCAGCAGAGAGGAAGAAAAAAAGCGTGTGAGGTGGGAGGAATGAAAATAAAAAGGTGAGAGCAAGGCCCTGCGGCCTGATGCCCTCACCCCGGCCCTCTCCCACGGGAGAGGG
>NZ_JALW01000070.1:0-18208 GCF_000710795.1 Enterobacter sp. T1-1
AGGTGGCCAAACCCCCCCCCGCGACTCATATCAAGCCCGGGGAATAACCCCGTCCTTCTCAGCCACCGCCGCCAGTCGCGTCTGTCCGGGGAAGGATGGATCAGATCGCACTGCGAAAGTTGCTCTCGGGCAGATTCCAGTAAAGCGGGGGTACAGACCGGAATAAGCCATTCACTGAAAAGCAATCGGCTCTCCGTTGACTCGCCAAAATGGCCGTTGCCCAGCAGGATCGCGCAATCATAGGGCTCTCGCGTGAAATCAACGGTATCGATGTCCATCCAGACGCTGGCTATTTCAACGTTGGGTTTTTCATGATGTTCACGAAACGATCGCAGGACGTTAAGCAACCATCTCATGGTGAGCGTACTGGGTGCCTTCAGCCGCAACAGGTGGTTTTCACTTCTGAAAGCCCGACAGGCCCACTCGATACTCCTGAACCCTTCGTGAAGCTGCCCGGCCAGAACACGCCCCGCCTCACTGATCTCCACTCTCGGCCCCTGCCGTTTGAACAGCTCACAGTCGAACCACATTTCAAGGGTGCGGACATGTCTGCTGACCGCGCCCGGCGTAATATTGAGCACTTCAGCGGCTTTACTGAAGGAGTTTACTCGCGCAGCGACTTCAAAGGCGCGCAGGGCATAGAGTGGTGGTAAGGACATCGTTTCCCTTAACAAGGCGGCGGTTAAACCCGTAATATACCGGGCTTACGTTAAATGACGATCGGGTCGGTTAATTCACCCTTTCACTTTCTTCTATCCAGCGCATCAATTCCGGAAGCTGCGTTTCTGAGAATACCGCGATCCCATGTTCAGCGAGTAATGCTGCCGCGACACCCATCCCCGTGTTGCGCACGCCGGTAAAAGAACCATCATAGATATGCTGGCTCCCGCAGGTTGGGCTGCCATCCGTGAGCAGCGCCGCGCGGCAGCCATGCTCCTGTGCGGTACGTAGCGCCAGCCAGGCGGCAAGCTGATAGTGCTCTGTGACATCCTGGCCCGTATTCTCAATGATTCTGGCCTGCCCGCGCATGACATCCCGACCGTCGGCCGACAAAATCTCTGCAGGTGGTCGGGGCACCGGCAACCCGGCAGCCAGTTCAGGGCAGTGGATCACTAACCGCTGCTCCGCTTGCCAGCGGGAGAGTTGCGCCATCGCCTTCGCTTTTTCGCTGCCGTTGTAACGCACCCTGAACCCCATCAGGCACGCGCTGACCAGAATTTTATTTATCATCGCTTCCCTGTCGTGTAGATGATGAAAGTGAGGAAGTGTAACACGCTGCGGGTACTGGCGTGGGTGGTGAGGGTTGGCTGTGTGTGAGAAATGTAGTTGAGGAAGATAAGCACCTGTTTAATCGTCTGGCTGTTCAGTATTATTATTCAGCATCGTAAATTGTCTGAATTCGATACGTTGATGAGGGATTAGGATGGAACAGAATTTCACACCTGAACAAATTGAAATGATAAACCGTGTTGTTTTTGCGCAAATCAACGTAATGAATGAGAAAATTGCTCAAATCATTGAAGATACAGAATCTACGGCACACCATCAATTGAAGGATAACGGCATCGACATGACAGATTTCTATCCCGCTAATAAGCATTTCCTTATGATGTCGCTTATACAACATCTGATAGATAAAGTGCACTGTGGCGATATGGCGCTAGCCCAAAAGATGCTGATTATGGAAGCTAAGAGGCTGAACATCAGCGTAAATGTTGAGGCGGATAAGTCGAGAGATTGAGTCGCAGAAATGGCCGGGCATGGGTCATTCATAGCATTGTGATGACGTATGCTCAGTAAAACTGACACGAAAACGTCCAGAGTCCCTCCGGTGATTTGTGAAAATAGCCGATACCATTATCCGCCCACATCCAGTTGACCTTTTCCTCTGATCCCACCTGAAAGACAAAGTCTTCTATCCCCACGCCATGTTGTATCTCCAGCGGGTATCCTCCGACCTTGGTTCCCCTGTAGCGTTTAAAATCATCATGGAAGCGGTCACTTGCCTCCTGATCACCGTTTACGTCAGAAAGGTCGATAATATCCCAGGCATCCTCCCATCCCGGCGCATCATCATTAACGCCCATCCATCGAACCGGAAATGCGCGATAAGGCGTGTCTGTCGCAGGCAATAACTCAAGCCCTTCAAGGGTGGCATATTCCCGTATGAGCCAACCTTCACCATGAGGTTTATCAAATGGATGGCTTTCAATATTGTGAAAGAGCACCAGGAGTGCCACGTCCTTCAGTTGCTCAGGGATAACGGGAAGCTCATCTATACGAATCTGAAGAAGCGGAAACATCGGCTGCCCCTTCCAGAGTGGTAATCCTTCACCGGGAAGAGCGACACCGTTTAAAAACCAGGATGTAAGGGGGTCTGCCGGGGGACGAAAACCGCCCACTTGTGCCACCGATGCAGGACGTAATTTGGATCTGAGCTCGTCTAAAACTAACGCACTCCTGGATTTCATATTTGTCGCCTTACGTATGGAGAGACTCTATACAGTCTGAAATAAAGTCGTTTTTATTATATCGTAATCATTATTCATCAGACCTGCATATAAAAAGGGCTTGTCATGTTTGCGGTTGAGAAATTAAAAGTGAAGTACCCAGGCGCCGGTGCCTGGCAAATGGGCGACAGCCCGGAACTGGCCAGCGAGCTTGCAGACCTGATTAAAAAAGGGATCAAAACCGCTTCCTGCGGATCTTTTGCCTCTTATCAGCAGGAGGAGTCTGCCCCGCGGATCGGGAGCTATAACATTATTCTTGATGGCCAGAATGTTCCGGTCTGTGTAACCCGGCTGGTTTCAATGCGACTGGTGCGTTTTTGTGATGTGACCGAGGCGTTTGCCCGTAAAGAAGGTGAAGGCGATTTAAGCCTTGAATACTGGCAGAAAGAGCATCAGCGATTTTTCACCCGAGAAGGTCATTTTTCTGAAGATATGGAGTTGATCGCAGAAGAATTTGAAGTGGTTGAGGTGCTGTGAAAGGAGAGAAAATTAATCGCCCGGGCCAGGACGTAGCAGTGAGGGTGTGAAAGGCGCCACCGGCGCCCTGGTGTAAGACGTATTGCAGTATCTCGACTGTTTTTCCACCGTTAATGTCCCTGTCAGGCAGCTTTCACGGCTCTGATTTTTTTACTGCCAGTCTCATCAGATTCTGTTTTGTCGGTTACAGCGTTGAGATCGGGCAGTTTGCTGGTACGCAGAATATGCTGCACGGCCTCTTTCTGCTCGGCGAGATACAGCCCCAGATCTTCAGCCTGCGTTTCGTCCATCTGCAGTCCGCTTTGCAGCAGCCAGTCGGTGAACGCGTCTGCCATGTCGAGCAGTTTGTCGTGCGCGTCAGCCTCTTTCTTACTGGCAAATGTCATTTTCTCTTCACCTTTTCTTACAACAACATATTTTGTTTCAACCGCCATGATGCGCCCCTTTTACTGTATTTATATACAGTATAACCCTTCACGGTGTAGGTTGCAGCTAAAATTTATTTTCTGTCCGTCCCCCTTACCGCTGTTCCACTCTGCCCGCCTGTGGGTGAGTCTTAACCCAGACGGCCAGCGTATGAACTACACTTCTTAATTCGCGGCGGAGTCGGGCTGTATACCGCATTTCATTTCTGCCTTTCATGCAATCTGTCTATCTGAGTGGAGAATAATCATGGGTTATGTAACAACTCGCGATGGCGTCAATATCTACTACAAGGACTGGGGTCCAAAAGACGGGAAAGTGATCTTTTTCCATCACGGCTGGCCGCTAAGCAGTGATGACTGGGACGCCCAGATGCTGTTCTTCGTCAATAAAGGATTTCGCGTTGTGGCCCATGACCGTCGCGGTCATGGTCGTTCAGATCAGGTGTGGGACGGCCATGATATGGATCACTACGCTGACGATGTGGCCGCCGTTGTGGAACATCTTGGCGTACAGGGTGCGATGCATGTCGGGCATTCAACCGGCGGCGGTGAGGTGGTGCGTTATATCGCCCGGCACGGTGAAGACAAAGTTTCCAAAGCCGTACTGATCAGTGCTGTACCGCCCCTGATGGTGAAGACGGAGAGTAATCCTCAGGGTACGCCAAAGTCAGTGTTTGATGATTTTCAGGCCCAGCTGGCGGCGAATCGTCCTCAGTTCTATTATGACGTGCCCGCGGGACCGTTCTATGGATTTAATCGCCCGGGGGCGAAGCCTTCCGAAGCGGTCATCTATAACTGGTACCGTCAGGGGATGATGGGTAGCGCCAAGGCGCATTACGATGGGATTGTGGCCTTCTCGCAGACTGACTTCACGGAAGACCTCAAAGGGATATCCATCCCTGTTCTGGTCATCCATGGGGATGACGATCAGGTGGTGCCGTATGCAGATTCCGGCGCGATGTCAGTCAAGCTGGTCCAAAACGGAACCCTGCATACCTATAAAGGCGCGCCTCACGGTATCCCAACGACACATGCCGATCAGGTCAATGCCGATCTTCTCGCCTTTATAAACAGTTAACCCCGCACATTACCCCCTCAGGCGGGAGCAAAACGGTTCCCGCCCAGGCTAGGGGGATGTTCGGCATAGATGCTGCGTTTTCGGGCTGACAATGCTGCGACGCCATGCCCCCGGCGCCTGACCATACTGACGCTTAAAGCTGCGATTGAAAGACTGCTGGGAGTCAAAGCCCAACGCAATCGCCACGTTCAGGATCGGCTCATCGCTATGGGTTAACCGCTCCATCGATTTTTGAAGTTTCTGCGCACGGATATACTCGGCAATAGGATAACCCGTGTGTTCTTTGAAGATCCGCTGAAGATGCCATTTTGAATAGCCTGCACGCTTTGATACGGTCTCAATGTCCAGACGACTATCCAGGTTGTTATCGATCCAGTCGAGCAGATCGTGAATAAATGCGCCAGTGTCCATCTTCTCCCCCACACGCCACGTAGTAAAAAGCACCTTTGTTTGTTGCATTTAAAGATGGCCCGTTCTGATGTTAAATGCAAGTTTTATTGTTGCATTTAAATCCCTGCCGAAAACGCGCCTTTTTCCCCGGCCTCAAATAGCACATAAAGTGCAACAATTATTCTTGCACTAAATTTAGCGCCTACCTACAATCGCCGCGATAGTGTATTCACAATTGTTACAGTTTTGTGGCGATGAACGACACAAATGGCCTTAAGCCAGCCCGGACAAAGGAAGTGGCGCGGCGTCCCCCGTTGCGTCTTGCCCGGCGGCTACAACTACCGGAATAAAAATAATGAGCCTGCAAAAAACCTGGGGTAATTTTCATCTGAACGCGTTGGGCGCGGTGTTACTCTCCGCCCTGCTCGTCGGGTGTGACGAGGGTGTCGCGCAAAATGCCGCGCCACAAGCGCCCACCGTCAGCGCCGCTGACGTGGTCGTCAAATCCATTAGCCAGTGGGATAGCTTTAATGGCCGGATCGAAGCGGTGGAAAGCGTACAGCTCCGCCCTCGCGTCTCCGGCTACATTGATAAAGTGAATTACACCGACGGTCAGGAGGTCAAAAAAGGCCAGGTATTGTTCACCATCGATGACAGAACCTATCGCGCCACGCTGGAACAGGCGCAGGCAGCGCTGGCAAGAGCCAAAACGCAGGCCAGTCTGGCGCAAAGCGAGGCAAACCGTACCGATAAACTGGTCAATACCCATCTGGTCTCACGTGAAGAGTGGGAGCAGCGCCGCGCTGCTGCCGTCCAGGCCCAGGCCGACATTCGCGCCGCACAGGCGGCGGTGGATGCCGCGCAGCTGAACCTGGATTTCACTAAAGTGACCGCCCCTATCGACGGGCGCGCCAGCCGCGCGTTGATCACCAGCGGGAACCTCGTTACCGCTGGTGACAGCGCCAGCGTGCTCACCACGCTGGTCTCGCAGAAGACGGTTTACGTCTACTTTGACGTGGATGAGTCAACCTACCTTCACTATCAAAAACTCGCCCTCAGCGGGCAAGGTGCCGCCAGCACTCACCAGGCGCTACCGGTTGAGATTGGGCTGGTGGGCGAGGACGGCTATCCCCATCAGGGCAAGGTCGATTTTCTTGATAATCAGTTAACACCCAGTACCGGCACCATCCGCATGCGCGCGCTGCTGGATAACACACAGCGTCAATTCACGCCGGGACTGTTTGCCCGCGTCCGCCTGCCGGGCAGCGCGGAGTTCCAGGCCACGCTTATCGACGACAAAGCGGTGCTGACCGATCAGGATCGTAAGTATGTCTATGTCGTTGATAAAGAGAGTAAAGCGCAGCGTCGTGATATTACGCCAGGGCGTCTGGCCGACGGTTTACGTATCGTCCAGCAGGGGCTGAAGCCTGGAGATAAAGTCATCGTCGACGGTTTACAAAAAGTGTTTATGCCGGGCATGCCGGTAAACGCGAAAACTGTTGCCATGACCACCCGCGCCGCCCTTAACTGATCCCTTATCTGAGAATCCGACCCATGGACTTTTCCCGCTTTTTTATCGACAGGCCGATCTTCGCCGCGGTGCTGTCGATACTGATTTTTATCACAGGCTTAATCGCCATCCCGCTGTTGCCGGTGAGCGAATACCCTGACGTTGTGCCGCCAAGCGTGCAGGTGCGCGCGGAGTATCCCGGCGCCAACCCGAAGGTGATTGCAGAGACCGTGGCGACGCCGCTGGAAGAAGCGATCAACGGCGTTGAAAACATGATGTACATGAAGTCCGTCGCCGGCTCCGACGGCGTACTGGTGACCACCGTCACGTTCCGCCCAGGAACCGACCCGGATCAGGCCCAGGTTCAGGTACAAAACCGCGTGTCACAGGCCGAAGCGCGCCTGCCGGAAGACGTGCGCCGTCTGGGTATCACCACCCAGAAGCAGTCGCCGACACTGACGCTGGTGGTGCATCTGTTTTCGCCCGGCGGTAAGTACGATTCACTCTATATGCGTAACTACGCCACGCTGAAAGTGAAGGATGAACTGGCGCGTCTGCCCGGCGTCGGCCAAATCCAGATTTTTGGCTCGGGCGAATACGCGATGCGCGTCTGGCTGGATCCGAATAAGGTGGCGGCACGCGGCCTGACCGCCTCGGACGTGGTAACGGCAATGCAGGAACAAAACGTGCAGGTGTCCGCCGGACAGCTGGGCGCCGAGCCGCTGCCGAAAGAGAGCGATTTCCTGATCTCCATTAACGCGCAGGGTCGTCTGCATACTGAAGAAGAGTTTGGCAATATTATCCTGAAAACCGCGCAGGACGGCTCGCTGGTGCGACTGCGCGATGTGGCGCGCATTGAAATGGGCTCCGGTAGCTATGCGCTGCGTTCCCAGCTCAACAATAAAGACGCGGTCGGGATTGGTATCTTCCAGTCGCCGGGAGCGAACGCCATCGATCTGTCTAACGCGGTGCGCGCTAAAATGGCAGAACTGTCTACCCGTTTCCCGGAAGACATGAAATGGGCGGCACCGTACGATCCGACGGTATTCGTGCGTGACTCCATTCGCGCGGTCGTGCAGACGCTGCTGGAAGCGGTGGTGCTGGTTGTACTGGTGGTCATTCTGTTCCTGCAAACCTGGCGTGCGTCGATCATTCCGCTGATCGCGGTGCCGGTCTCGGTGGTGGGCACGTTCAGCGTTCTTTATCTGCTGGGCTTTTCGCTTAACACCCTGAGTTTGTTCGGGCTGGTGCTGGCGATCGGTATCGTCGTGGACGACGCCATTGTGGTGGTGGAAAACGTCGAGCGAAACATCGAAGAGGGGCTTGCGCCGCTGGCGGCGGCGCATCAGGCGATGCGTGAGGTCTCCGGGCCCATTATCGCGATTGCGCTGGTGCTGTGCGCGGTGTTCGTGCCGATGGCGTTTCTTTCGGGGGTTACGGGTCAGTTCTACAAGCAGTTTGCGGTGACGATTGCGATATCAACGGTGATCTCCGCCATTAACTCGCTGACGCTTTCGCCTGCGCTGGCCGCCCTGCTCCTGAAGCCGCACGGCGCGCCGAAGGACCTCCCTACCCGGCTTATCGATCGCCTGTTCGGCTGGATTTTCCGTCCGTTCAACCGCTTCTTCCACCGTAGCTCAAACGGTTATCAGGGGCTGGTGGGCAAAACGCTCGGACGACGCGGTGCGGTGTTTGTGGTCTATGTTCTGCTGCTCTGTGCCGCAGGCGTGATGTTTAAAGCCGTACCCGGCGGGTTTATTCCCACTCAGGATAAGCTGTACCTGATTGGCGGCGTGAAAATGCCGGAAGGCTCATCGCTGGCACGTACCGATGCGGTGATCCGCAAAATGAGCGAAATCGGTATGAACACCGAGGGCGTGGATTATGCGGTCGCCTTCCCGGGGCTGAATGCGCTGCAGTTCACCAATACGCCGAATACCGGGACGGTCTTCTTTGGCCTGAAACCGTTTGACCAGCGTAAACACACGGCGGCGGAAATTAACGCCGAGATCAACGCCAAAATCGCGCAAATCCAGCAGGGCTTTGGCTTCTCCATTCTGCCGCCGCCTATTCTGGGGCTGGGTCAGGGGTCGGGTTACTCGCTGTACATCCAGGATCGGGCCGGTCTGGGCTACGGTGCGCTGCAAAACGCGGTGAACACCATGTCGGGCGCAATTATGCAGACGCCGGGAATGCACTTCCCTATCTCCACCTACCAGGCGAACGTTCCGCAGCTGGATGTGCAGGTCGACAGGGATAAGGCCAAAGCCCAGGGCGTGTCGCTGACCGATCTGTTCGGGACGCTGCAAACCTATCTGGGATCGTCTTATGTGAATGACTTTAACCAGTTCGGCCGCACCTGGCGCGTGATGGTGCAGGCCGACGGGCCGTATCGCGACAGCGTAGAAGATATTGCGAATCTGCGCACCCGTAATAACCAGGGTGAGATGGTGCCGATTGGCAGTATGGTCAATATCAGTACCACTTACGGGCCCGATCCGGTGATCCGCTACAACGGCTATCCGGCGGCGGACCTGATTGGCGATGCCGACCCGCGCGTCCTCTCCTCTACCCAGGCGATGACCCAACTGGAGGGGATGTCTAAGCAGATTCTGCCGAACGGGATGAATATCGAGTGGACGGATCTGAGCTTCCAGCAGGCCACTCAGGGGAACACGGCGTTAATCGTCTTCCCGGTCGCGGTTCTGCTGGCGTTCCTGGTCCTGGCGGCACTGTACGAAAGCTGGACGCTGCCGCTGGCGGTGATCCTTATCGTGCCGATGACGATGCTCTCTGCCCTGTTTGGCGTCTGGCTGACCGGCGGTGATAACAACGTGTTTGTGCAGGTGGGTCTGGTAGTATTGATGGGGCTGGCGTGTAAAAACGCGATTCTTATCGTGGAGTTCGCCCGCGAGCTGGAAATCCAGGGCAAAGGTATAATGGAAGCGGCGCTCGAAGCGTGCCGCCTGCGTTTACGCCCGATTGTGATGACCTCCATCGCCTTTATCGCCGGGACCATCCCGCTCATCCTCGGCCACGGTGCGGGTGCAGAAGTGCGCGGCGTCACCGGGATCACGGTATTCTCCGGTATGCTGGGCGTAACGCTGTTTGGCCTGTTCCTGACGCCGGTGTTTTACGTGACGCTGCGTAAATTTGTCACACGCGGCAAAGTGGAAAGAGAGGTCTTGCCCGCGTAATACGCTGCAGATAACAAAAAACCGCCTTCACGATGAAGGCGGTTTTTTTATGCAGCCATTAATGCGCTTTCTTGTACTGGGCAATCAGTTCGGGCACCGGATCGCACCCGCTGGTATCCGCTTTCTTGAGCTCTTCCAGCGCGCTTGCCACGGTATGACCGGCTAAGACCGCGAGTGACGCCTGCTCGGCCTCTTCAGCGATGGATTTAAAGTACCAGCACGTATTCGCGCTCACCACGCAGCGCGCCGGTACGTCGGGGCGCGACGCCCACAGCTTTTTGTCTTCTATAACAGAAAGGTAGATATCACGCAGGGTGATCTGTTCCGGCGGGCGGCCAAGATGAATTGAGCCGTTGCGACCAAGCGTTGAGACGATAATACCGTCACGCGTGAGGGGAACCATCAGTTTGCGGATAAAGCTCGGATTCGCTTCCAGGCCGTAGGCCAGAATCGCACTCGTCGAACGTTCACCCAATTGCTCCGCCATCGCTACGCTGAGAACCATCTGCAAAGCTGTCGGGAAGCGGTAATCTAACATTTACGTATCCTGGGTTGCGGTGAATCTTATTCTTTTTGGCACCGCAGAGGTGAATAATCAATAAGCAACAATATAACAAATACCGTAATTATTTTGAAGCTATCTACTTTGACCCGCCCCGTAAAAAAGAGTTTCCATCGCGCACGAAATGGGATCACCCTCCCGTTTTCTTCAGGCAAACGCCGGGTTGGGAAAATCAACCGTCACCCTGAGCCCACCGTCAGCAGAGGTACTCAGGCTCACGCTGCTGTTGTGCTGCTGCGCCACCGCTTTAACGATGGCCAGACCCAGCCCGCTCCCGTTCTGCACCTGATTCGGATCGCGGAAAAACCGGTCAAACACCCGTTCCCTCAACGCAACCGGAATACCCGGCCCGGCATCGGAGACGCTGAATTGAGTGGACGTCTCCGCCGAAAAGAGATCGACCGCCACCCGCCCGCCTTGCGGGCTGTATTTAATGGCATTTTCAATCACGTTATCGATAAGCGACATCAGACGCTCCCTGACACCGCTCACCCAGCTTTCTTCCAGAGCGTAGAATTCAAGCTCAATATTACGTTCCGCGGCGAGCGGTGCCAGCACCGCCATGCGCTCCTGGATGAGCGTCGTAAGCGGCACCGGCTCCATCGCCGTATCCACGCTTGCTTCGCTGTGCATCATCAGCAAAAGCTGATTAACCAGACGTGCCGCCCGGCTATTGCTGCGAATAATTCCCGCCAGCAGCGCCTGTTGATTATCACTGCTGACGTAGGCCTGCAACGCCTCCACATTGATTCGCATCGCAGCCAGCGGCGTGCGCAGTTCGTGAGCGGCATCGGCAATAAATACCCGCTCCCTTTCCGTGCTTTCTCGCACCCTGGCAAGGAACTGATTAGTCGCATTCACCATCTGGCTAAGCTCCCGGTGCGTTGGAACCGCCTTTAACGGAGAGAGATCTTCTGGCGCGCGCGAGGCAATTTCATTCACGACGTTGTTCCACGGGCGCATAGCGATGCGGATTGACAGCCATGCGGGAAACAGCAGAAAAGGAATACACACCAGCAGCGGCATGATATAGTAGCCGCGCGAGTTGAGGTAGATAAAGAAATTCCACCCTGCAGCAGGCGTCACCAGCGTCACCTCCACGTCGGAATTCGCAGATTTTAGCGTGCGGCTGGTCCAGCTACGTCCGTCGCTGTGAATTCGCTCAATCTTCCCCAACCGGGTATTTTTCACGCCTATCGGTGCGCCAGCAGAGGCATACAGTATTGCGTTATGCTTGCGAATAATCATGGTGATGGAGAGTCCCGCATCGTCCCCGCCGCCGTAATCTTCCCGCAACGCCTGGCTGAACTGCTCCAGCACCTCGCTTCGTTCCTGCGTACGCCCTTCCATGTGTTCAACAAGAGTAAATATGGTTTTATATGTCTTATCGCCGGTCAGGATCGGGGGGCTACGCAAGTCATCCCACAGCATCCAGGTTAAAAAAAGACACCACAGCAGTGTCAGCAGAAGCATCTGAGCGACCATGATTCGCCGCACCAGCGTGGGCACCCGCAGGAAACGCCACAGGTTTCGCATCAATTTGCTCCCTTCTGAATCGCAACGGTGTCAATGACATACCCGACGCCCCGCACCGTTCGTACATAGCCGTCGCCAATTTTTCGACGCAGGTTCCCCATATGCACATCAAGCGCATTACTCATGTTTTCTTTCGCACCGAAGATCCTTTCTTCCAGAAAACGGCGCGTAAGCACGCGGTCAGCACGCAACATCAGGGTTTCAAGCAGCGCGTATTCGCTGGCCGTCAGCTCAATATGGCGGGAACTCACCGCGACGCGACGCGTCGGCACATGCAGGGATAATCCTCTGATTTCTACCGCCTCGTTTTGATAGCCATAACTGCGTCGCGCAAGCGCCCTCACCCGGGCCAGCAGCTCGGCGAGCACAAACGGTTTAACCAGATAGTCATCGGCACCGGCATCCAGCCCGCTCAGGCGATCCTGCAGCGTTCCTCGCGCCGTCAGGATAATAACGGGGATGCCTTTTAGCTGCTGACGTACGTACGCCATCAGGCTCATGCCATCGCCATCCGGCAGCCCCAGGTCGAGCAGAATAAGTTCAGGCGCGCAGACAGCAAGTTGATGCAGCGCATCCTCTTTGCGGCGGACCCATATGACATCTAGCCCTTGATCTGCAAGGGCAATACGCACGCCATTGCCGAGATCAAGGTCGTCTTCAATAAGTAATATTTTCACAAGGGCAACTTTATCAACCGTGAATGAAGAACATCTTAAGAAAGAGACGGTAACAGGTAATTTAACAGTTTTGCATCATCGGCATCTGCTTCAGTCTTTCTTCATTTTGAGCTCATAAGAACCTTAGGGTGGACATTCAAACTGGGCGCTCTGGGGATTAACACCGCTTGTAACGTAATCATTTGAATCCAAAAGGACTTCTTTAATGAGACATATCGAACTGCGTCACTCGTTCCCCCTTTCGCTCCCGGGGCTCAGTCTGAAGAACATCGTGCCAGGCGCGCTGCTGGCATTACTGGCCACCCCGGTACTGGCCGCAGAACAACAGGGCAACGTGCTGACCTTAGGCGGAGGCGTGGATGTTGCGCCCCGCTATTCGGGTTCGGATAAAAACCGCGCCACCACGGCGGTGGTGGTGGATTACGCGATGTATAACGGATTCTTCGTCAGCACCACGCGAGGGATCGGTTACGGCAACAACATCGGCAACCTGGATTACAGCGCGGCGCTGAGCTATCGCGCGGGCCGTAAGGATCGAGACGTGGACAGCGATTCGATCAGCGGCGGCAGCGATTATTTGCGCGGTATGGGCGACATCAAAGGTTCGGCTCTGGTGGTGCCAGGGCTGGGGTACAAAGTCACCGACTGGCTGAATCTGCAATTACAGGCAGAGGTGCCGGTTTCGGAGCGAGACAACGGCGAAGCGCTGCATTTCGGCATTTCCAGCCCGCTCTTTACCTCACCGAACAACGCGGTGACGCTGTCGCTGACCGGTAGCTGGGGCAGCAGCAAGTACATGCAGACTTACTACGGGGTGAATGCATCCCAGTCCGCCGCATCCGGGTTTGCCCGATATGACGCTGGAGCCGGAATTTATGCCTGGTCAACGAATCTCGACTGGACGCACAAGCTCACCCAACGCTGGAGCGTGGTTGCTGGCGCAGGCGTTACGCAGCTGATGGGGGATGCAGCCGACAGCCCGATTGTTCAGCGAAAAACCTCGCCGACGGGAAGTTTGAAGGTTATGTACAGTTTCTGATTTATTTGGATGGAACGCCAAAACCCGCCCCGTGTTAGATGACGGGGCGGCACTTGATAGGGATAAGGAACGTATCGCGTCAGGTTGACAGGTCATGATTGCAGGCTGGCATGTGTACCAATACGCCATTCTGTTCCTGCGTGAGCGTCGGCTTTGAGCGAGGAGCAAACGTTGGCAATTATTCTGCTAGCCTAATAGAGGGTTAGTAAAAAATGGGATTTCAGTAAGCATTGGATTCTCATTCTGCCAAACGAAACTGAGGATTTTAATATGGGGCCTTATCGCACTTATCTAATCACTGGTGCAACAAAAGGGATAGGAAGAGCGCTCAGTGACAAATTATCAGAACAGGGTCACCAGGTTGTGGGTATTGCCCGTAATGTTGATGCCAGCTTTCCGGGGGTTTTATATACGGCTGACCTGAGTAGCGCTGATGAGACTAACTTAACTTTATTAAAAATAGTCGAAAATCACGAAATTCACGGCATTGTAAATAATGTGGGTGTAGCCTTACCTCAACAACTTGGAGGCATTGATATTCAAACGTTCCTGAATGTCATGGATATAAACGTACGGGTGGCAGTTCAAATAACACAAGCACTCATCGGCAACATGAAGAGCAGAGGCTGGGGAAGAATAGTTAATGTATGTAGCCGTGCCATCTACGGTGCGATTGACAGAACAGCTTACTCAGCAGCAAAAAGTGCTCTGGTAGGTTGTACACGGACCTGGGCATTAGAGCTTGCTCAATTCGGGATCACCTCAAACGCGATTGCTCCTGGGCCAATAGAGACAGAGCTTTTTCATAAAACACGACCTGTTGGAAGTGAAGCAGAACAACGTATTTTATCGACAATCCCAATGGGCAGACTGGGTTCTCCTGCTGAAGTGGCTTCAGCAATAGCCTTTCTTTTATCACCAGAAGCGAGTTTTATTACTGGCGTAGTACTGCCTGTTGATGGTGGAGGAAGCCTGGGAGGACGTTAGAAACGTTCAGAAACTCTGTGGAAATAGACAACGCCTATCCAGGGCAGAAATTTGATATTGTCGCAGTTAGTAAGATATTTTTAACCTGTCTAATCCAATAAATACATTGATGCATTGAAGCGAGATCTATGAGTTTAAAGCCGCGTAAAATTGTTTTAATTCCCGGGTTTATGCTGAATGAAATGCTTTGGCATGAATTTGAAACATACCTCCCGTCAAACTGTATTGTTCATCATGCAGCTGTAACTGAAGGACGAACCATTCATGAGGTAGTGCAGCATTTGATTACTCTTCTGCCTGAGAAGTTTTCTTTGATAGGTTTTTCGATGGGAGGGTATATTGCCCGGCAACTGGCAGCAGAATTCCCTGAACGTGTAGAGTCCTTAGTGCTTATTGCCAGTTCCTTACGGGAAGATACGCCGTTAGAGGCTGAAGCAAAGCGGAAAAGCGTGCAGTCATTGTCCCCCACAACGTTTAAGGGGCTGAGCAGACATGCTATTGCCCGGTCACTCCACCCTCTAAACACATCAAATCAGGATATGATTTCAGCTATCCAGAAAATGGGATGCTCTCTGGGATTTGAAGCCTTCATCACGCAATCATCCTTATCCAGGCAAGGTATACCTTCTGCAACGATACGTTGTCCAACACTGGTTATCGCCAGTGAAGATGATGCCATCCGTTCGATGAAGGAGGCAGAAGAATTGGTCGAAGCCATACCTTATGCGTCGTTAAGAATCATTCTGGATTGCGGCCATATGATTCCGCTCGAACAGCCCAGGGAGTTGGCAAAAACTATTGTTGAATGGATCCCGGCTACGTAAATTATTGGGGGTTTATCCGGCAAATATCCTGACTTACTTCATCAGGGTATGTAGCGCAACAGCCCATATTTCACTCCTCCCTCCAGGGCACAGGCTCACCGATAAAGGTGTGCGTACAGCAGCGGCAAGTCACCTTTACATCCTTTGCACTAATCGATGGGTTAACCTGTTGTAAAACGCCATTCTCATCAACAAACAGGCCCGGATAAAAGCTGCTATCGCCAATACAGACTAAATCCCTTTGCTGAGGCTCATGCAACGCGACTAACCAGAACACAGGCTCGGTAGTATCAAGACGTCCACAAACTTCGCTGAAAACGTTATCCCACGGTTTGCCAATCTGTTTGAGCAAAAAGTAAAACAATGGCGTGTAGTCACGTCCTCGCTTTTGTCCACTGTGCATGGTTTCACGTGTTACCAGCAGCTCATCCCCGGATTTTTTACGATTACGTTCCCAGCGATACTCAGCGCCAGGGTTGTTAGAATAGTGTCGCGTCGTCGTGTTGACGCTACGATACAATTTACGTGACTTGTGCTGTTGATGAGCCCGCATAGCCAGATCTCCCCCATCCCTCTTTCTGAACCAATAATCCCTGTCTGACGAAGACGAAAAGCCCCCTATAAGCAAAGGAAAGCTATAACTCCATTCCCATGATCTTCAATACACTCCGCTGCGACGCTGTTTCGAAAACCGTATCCTTGATAAACCGCATCCCCTGCTTTTCATAAAATCGCCGGGCACGTTCATTCTGTTCAAGCACCTCGAGCCACAGAAATTTTTTGCCATGACTGCGGGTAAGTTCGATGACGCTGCTAAACATGCTCTGACCGTAGTGATTACTCGTCTTGGTCGGATCAAGATAGAGTTTGTTAAGAAGCACACCGCTGATGTCGGTATCAGGGATTGTGGCTTCCCATGTCAGTTTCATAAAGCCAATCGGCTGATCAAGGTCCGCCACATACCAGCTTGTGCCGCTGTCTCTCAGACTCTGTTCTATCGCTGCAACGGAATATTCGGACTTCAGAAAATCGTTTAGCTCTAATTCCGACTTCCACAGATGCTTAAAGTGCGCGGGATAGATGCAATAGCCCAGTTCACTGAGTAATACTGAATCTGCTGATGTTGCTTGTCGTAAAAGTAACGTCACAGGATGCTCCCTTGCCCGGTAATATACATTCCCCCCGCTCACACCGCCGATTTCGGCCGTAGATTTTCATCAAACGTCAGTCGTTTGCGTCCCGGCTCTTCTTCGCGCAGCGGCTCCACCTGATGCATCGTCAGCTTACAGCGCTCCACCAGCACCTGATACTCGCGCGTGCCCTGCTGCTTCCAGGCCAGTTCCTGTTCGCTCAGCTCACGAATCGCTTTCGCCGGACTGCCGATAATCAAATGGTTAGCGGGCATCTCGGCTTTCGCCTTCACAAACGCCGCCGCGCCGACGATGCTGTTTTCGCCAATCACCGCCCCGTCCATCACCACCGCGTTCATCCCTACCAGGGCGTTGCGGCGGATAATACAGCCGTGCAGAATGGCGCTGTGGCCGATATGGCCGTCCTCTTCCACCACCGTATCCTGCTCCGGGAAGCCGTGCATCACGCAGTTATCCTGAATGTTCGCGCCATCTTTCACCACAATACGGCCAAAATCACCGCGCAGGCTGGCATTGGGGCCGACATACACACCTTTGCCCAGGATCACATCGCCAATGAGCACCGCTGTCGGGTGGACATAGCTCTCGTCTGGCACCACCGGCGTCAGACCGTCAATTTGATAAACAGGCATCCTCACTCCTTATGCGGTCGCAAGACCACCAAAGCGTTGATAATAAAGCGTGCCGGGCACGGGCAGTTCACCCACCGAGGTTTCGCCTTTCTCGCTGACAAACGCCAGCGCTCCCGGTGCCACACGCTGATAGATATTGATGCAAAGCTGTCGTGCGCTTTGTCCCGCCCAGTGTGCAGGCAGTAGCTCCTCTGGCAGCAGCGGATCTTTCAGCACCACGCGACGATAAAAGTGGATCAGTAACAGCTGGATGTGGAAGCAACGCTCCGGCGTAAGCTCTTCCGGCGTAGCCTCTTTCAGCAGCGGCAGCAGCGGACGGAACGACTGAATAAACGTCTCGTACATCGCGTTCTGTTCGGTCAGCTGCCAGCACTCCTCAACGCGGGAACGCAGCGCCGCGCGGGAAAGAGCCAGTGGTGAATGGGCTTCGAAGAAGATGACATTTTCCGCCACGCCCGCGTCATGAAGCAGCGACTGCACATCCGCCAGATGCTGCGAGGGCGAAGCCATCAGGCTGGGCGCCAGCGTGCCAAACCCTTGCCAGATAAGCTGTTTTTTCACATCGGCAAGCGTGGTTTTATCGAGACCTTCGGAGAGCAGCAGCAGCCATTTGCCATCCCAGGCGGGCAGCTCCGCGCGGTAGATCTTATTCTCCGCCCTGCGGGTTAAACGCAGCCCTTTGTCGCTCAGGCGGTAATAGCTGCGACGCCCGATACGGGAGACATCCAGCCAGCCCTCTTTATTGAGGCGAAACAGCGCGGTTCGCACGAAGCGCTCGCCAAAGCCCATCCCTTCGAGCAACGCGGCCAGGCTGCCAAGCCAGATCTCGCCGCCGCGATGGGAAAGCGCATCACCGTATAACGAGGAGATTAGCGACGTCCCACTGATGGGAACCGAACTGACCGCATGCTGAATAAAGGCGTCGAGTTTCATGTGATTCATTCTGTTGGTGTTTTTGTCCTGGATGAATCATAGCATACGAATCCTGGATAGACCCTCACACTAACTCTCTCCCAAAGGGTTGAGGGATCCCCATAAAATAATGCCTGCACGGGGACCCCCTCTCCCTTGAGGGAGAGGGCTGGGGTGAGGGGGAACATATGGCGTAGAGGTAATTCCGTTCACTTTATGTTCCTTGCTACTCTGTAACGGCATGACTTGTGAACGTGCCAGGGTGGCTCAGTCGCCACCACCCTGGCGACCCGGGCTCCCG
>NZ_JALW01000071.1:0-38122 GCF_000710795.1 Enterobacter sp. T1-1
GCAGCCCTATAGCCACTATCGTAAGGCATACCATTCCTTATGCTTCAACGGGTTGGCCATTGCACCCAAAATATCGGAAATCACGTTAACAATAATCACCAGCGAACCAATCACCATGACGCCTGCTGAAATGGCGGCGTAATCCTGCTGACGAATGGCGTTAATGAGCCACCGGCCCAGACCTGGCCAGCTAAAGACCATCTCGGTGATCATCGCCAGGGTTAGCATGGTCGAAAACTGCAGCCCAAGGCGCGGAATAACCGGCGGGAGCGCGTTATGCAGTACGTGACGACGCAAGATAGTCAGGCGTGAGAGACCGCGCGTGGCCGCAGCTTTAACGTAGTTCTGATCAAACACTTCCATGGTGCTCAAGCGCATCAGGCGGATCACTTCGGTTGTGGGCGCCACCGCAAGCGTCAGCACCGGTAACACCATATGACGCAGGGCGCTGACGATCATTTCGTGACGCCAGACGGAGTCAGAGAGCCATGCATCAATAATGGCGAAACCGGTCACCGATTTAACCGTGTAGAGGAGGTCAAAGCGGCCTGAAACCGGCAGCCAGCCCATTGTCAGAGAGAAGAACAGCGTCAGCAACAGCGCCAGCCAGAAGACCGGGATAGAAAAGCCGAGCAGGGCGAGGGCGCTGATAAATTTATCCTGCCATTTATTGCGATAAATCCCCGCCAGCATGCCCACCGGAATGCCCACCATCAGGGCAAAGCCGAAGGCCAGAATACAGAGCTCCATCGTGGCCGGGAACACGTCTTTCAACTGCTCAGAGATAAGCTGTCCGTTGATACTGGAGACGCCAAAATCCCAGTGCAACAGGCCGTTGAACCAGAACAGCCAGGCATCCCACAGCGACGATCCCTGAAGCGGGGCGTGCGGCGTAAAGTAGCTCAGGCTGAAGCCCACGAAGGTCAGTAAAAAGAGCGTCACCAGCAGTAACAGGAGTCGACGCAAGGTAAAAATGATCATGGTTTTTTCACCTCTTGTTCTTTTTCACGGTCGACCCCGGCGAAGGAGGCGTTGCCAAACGGGCTCAATACCAGGCCTTTAATATCGTAACGATAGGCCTGCAGACGCAGGGAAGAGGCCAGCGGCAGCACGGGCAGTTCCTTAGCGAGGATCTTTTGCGCTTCATCATAGGCATCAATGCGTGATGAGAGTTGTTGTGACGCCAGCGCTTTTTGCAGAACGGCGTCAAACTCGCGGTTGCACCAGTGAGCGTAGTTGGTCTGTGAGTTTATTGCCGCGCAGCTTAACAACGGACGGAAGAAACTGTCCGGGTCGTTACTGTCAGTCGCCCAGCCCGTCAGTGTGAGGTCATGGTTCATATCCATCAGGCGCGCTTCCTGGAAACGCCCTTCAACCGGAACGATGATCACTTTTACACCCACCTGCGCCATATCAGCCTGCAGCAGCTCGGCGGTTTTCAGCGGGCTAGGGTTCCATGCCTGAGAGCTGGTCGGTACCCAGAGCTGCAGCGTCAGGTTTTCAGCGCCCAACGCTTTAAGCTGTTCGCGAGCTTTTGCCGGATTGTATTCCGTGATTTTGGCTTCACCGTCATACGCCCACGAGGCGCGCGGTAAAATAGAGGCGGCGGTTTCCGCGGTGCCGTAATAAATGGACTGCATCAAACGCTGGTTGTTAATGGCCAGCGCCAGTGCATGACGAACTGCCGGGTTATTCAGCGGCGGCTTATCGGTGTTAAAAGCGAGATAGGCAATGTTCATACCCGGGCGCAGCGTCAGGCGCAGGCGCGGATCGTCGCGTAAAATAGTGAGCTGGCTGGCGGCAGGCCAGGCCAGCACGTCACACTCGCCGGTCAGCAGCTTTGAGAGCCGCCCCGTACCGCCAGACCCGAGGTCGACCACTACCTGCGGCATCAGCGGCGTGCCGCGCCAGAAGTGTTCGTGGCGCTGCAGGCGAATATATTGCCCGGCGCGGTATTCGGCCAGCTGGAACGGACCGGTGCCGACCGGCTGGCGGTCAAGCAGCTCCTGACGATCCTGCTTGTTCAGCTTTGCCGCGTACTCAGCGGACATGACGGACGCATAGTGGGTCGCCAGATGCCAGAGGAAAGAGGCATCCGGGCGCGTCAGGGAAAATTCAACCGTCCGGTTATCCAGTTTGCGCACGCTTTTAACGGTGTCGGCAAACTGCAGGCTGTCGAAATAGGGGAAGTTCCCCCCGTTGACGTTATGCCAGGGGTGATGGCGGTTGAAGATACGCTGGAACGTAAAGACCACATCGTCTGCATTCAGCTTGCGCGTGGGGGTAAACCACGGCGTATGCTGAAACGCAACGTCATCACGCAGACGGAAACGGTAAGTTGCGCCGTTGTCCAGCACCTCCCAGCTTTCCGCCAGCTCCGGCACCAGACGGTAGGTGTACGGATCAACATCAAGCAGACGGTCGTAAAGCTGAGCGGCGAGAGTATCCACAATCAGGCCGCTGCCCGCTTTTTGTGGGTTGAAGGTATCAACCTGTCCGCTGACGCAGTAGACGAAGCCACTGTCACGAATATCAGGCTGCTCAGTTGGCTCGGGGGCAGCAAAGGCCTGGCAACTGAACAGACTGAGTGCAAAAAAGGACGATAAAACCAGACGCATAATTTTTAAGGTATGATATGTTAAGTGGCTATCTTACTAATATTAAACGAAATTATCCAGTGTCGTTTATCCCTGAGGGCATCCTGGGGGCAGTAGCGTTTGCAGTCGCTCATTCAGCATACCAACCTGATCGGCATTCATACCGACTCTCCACTTTGAATATACCTCATAAACCATCTTAGCATTTTCATGCCCTGTCTGACTCGCTATAAACGAAGGATTCGCCCCGACAGACCGTATGCGGTTAGCAACTGCGTGCGTGATTGGCTGATGGAACTCACGACAGACATCTTCCCGTTACCTCGCGATGCGATATTGAGTGGGCAATAAAACCCCATAATAAAGTGCGTGCTGTTTATCCTGTGCAAGCATGATTCGATGGCGTGAATTATTATTGAGTCGATGTATTACAATAAGAAATATTCACTAAACGTATACTTGCTTAATTAATGGTTGCGTTACGAGTAATGTTGATTTATATACTGACCCTCTGATCCTGCAATTTGGCAGGGAGAAATAAAAAAAGAATAAAATGAATCGTCATAACATCTAAGAAAATTACAGTTTTCTGTTGGGGCATACCGAACGGCACTGCACCTGATTGTCTGCTTTTTTATATTTGATGTTAAATCTTTTTCATTATGGACGTCTCGCGTCTTTCTCATGGCATGAGAAGTGACCAAAACATCAGAGAGTTAGGGAATGATTGAACCTTTGGGGCTAATTAAGAATTTTGCACGCGTTCGCACGCACATATTCGTGACGATTGCGTTTTTCTCATCGGTCATAAATATACTGATGCTGGCACCATCTATTTATATGTTGCAGGTTTACGATCGCGCGCTTTCATCCGGGAATACCACAACGCTTTTTATGTTGACGCTGCTGGTGTTATTTATGTTTGCCGTCATGGCACTCCTTGATTACGCGCGTGGCATCGTCATCATCCGATTGGGTAATCAATTTGATAATGCGCTTTCGCCTGCACTCTATACCGCTGCATGTGAAAGTAATCTCGTTAAGCACAGTCCGAATGCCGGGCAGGCTATCAGCGACCTCACCGTTATACGCCAGTTTGTTACCGGCCCGGCGTTATTTGCGGTTTTTGATTCCATTTGGTTTCCCGTTTACCTCGGCGTTATTTTTCTTTTTAACACCTGGCTCGGGGTGTTCTCGCTTTCAGGCGCATGTCTGCTGCTGGCCCTGGCGTTTATTAACGAAAAAACGAAGCGTCAGCTTTTGAATGAAGCGGGGGGGTATGCCTTGATCTCAAATCACCAGGCTAACAGCTCCTTACAATCTGCTGAGACGCTGCATGCCCTGGGGATGACTGACAACGTTAAGGCGCGCTGGTGGCGCGGACATCAACAGTTCCTTTATTGCCAGAGTGCGGCCAGTGAACGCGCTGTATTGATGTCTGCCGTCACCAAAACCGTACGTATGGCGCTTCAGTCCCTGATGTTGGGGCTGGGCTGCTGGCTGGCGATTCTGGGAGACATCTCGCCGGGTATGATGATCGCGGGCTCAATTTTGCTCGGAAGAGCGCTGTCACCGGTGGAACAACTCATCAGCGTGTCGAAAGGCTACCGGTCAGCTCGTCTGGCATGGGAACGCGTGGTTCGTCTGACGGGAGACTTTCCCCCGGCGCAGGAGAGCATACGCCTGCCGGCTGCGCAGGGAGTGCTCACGGTGGAGAATGTCACCGTTTTCCCTCCGGGAAACCCCCGGCAGCCCATACTGCAAAACATCACTCTGCGGGTAAACCCGGGTGAGGTGCTGGGAATTGTGGGAGCCAGTGCATCGGGGAAATCCTGTCTCGCCAGAGTGTTGTGCGGTGTCTGGCCTGCCGGAGAGGGGGATGTCAGGCTGGATGGGGCAGATATTTATCAGTGGCAGAAGCAGAAGCCGGGTCCTGGAATCGGCTACTTGCCGCAGGACGTTACGCTTTTCACGGGAACCCTCGCTGAGAATATTGCCCAGTTTGGGGAGATTGATTCAACACAACTGATCGCCACGGCAAAGCTGGCCGGGATCCACGACATGATTTTGCGTATGCCTGACGGGTATAACACCCTGACCGGCGAGCAGGGGATGTCCCTGTCGGGTGGGCAAAAACAGCGCATTGGCCTGGCCCGGGCGCTGTACGGCAATCCGGCACTGGTGATCCTTGATGAGCCCAACGCTCACCTCGATGAATCGGGTGAGCAGGCTTTGCAGCAGGTTATCCGGCAGCTCCGGCAGCAGAAAAAAAGCGTTGTCATCATTTCTCATCGTCCGGGAATATTGCCGCTGACCAGCCATCTGCTCGTCCTCGAAGGCGGAAAAACCAAGCTTTATGGCCCAACGGCACAACTCTTACAGCAGTCAGCTCGCCCGGTAAATAAGACAAACAGCGTCCCTGCTGAACAAGGAAGAGTCCATGCATAATAGCGATGCGCAGAAGACGCCCCTTGTTGACGTCGTTCCGTTTGTCCGTCTTGGCTGGGTAGTGTTGCTGGCAGGTCTGGGATCTTTCTTGCTCTGGGCGGCACTGGCGCCGCTGGATAAAGGTGTTGTTTCCACCGGAACCGTGGTGGTGGACGGCTACCGTAAGGCCGTACAGGCACCCACAGGCGGTGTGGTGACAAGCATCGCCGTCAAAGAGGGGCAGACGGTACATAAAGGCGACCTGCTGGTGCTGCTCAGCCAGCAATCGACGCTCGCCCAACTCTCCGCTGCGCGCCAGCATTATCTGACGTCGCTCATTGCTGAAAGCCGCCTGCAGTCTGAGCTGGCGGGCATGCAAACGCTGACGTTGCCCCCTGAGACAGAAGACGAAGCCCTGCGGGATGCGATCAAGCCCATAGTGGCTCAGCAACGCCAGCTTATGCATGCCCGACAGAAGGCGCTGAAAAATGCTCAGGAAAATGACGCTCAGGCCATTGCAGGGCTGGCTCGCCAGCGCGATTCGCTTGCCAGAACCTGCGAGACGAAAGCGCAAGGACTCGCACTGTTAAATCGTCAACTCAAAGACCTGAAACCACTAATGGAAGAGGGCTATTTCCCCCGTAACCGCTATCTCGATATCCAGGTGCAATCGGCGTCTCTGGCGGGCGAGGTGGGTGAAACCCGCAGCAAAATCGTAGAGTTAGGGAATCAGATCGCCCAGCTCAAACGCGGCATGCAGCAGCGGTTGATTGATAACCGGAAAGATATTGAAACGCAAATTGACCAGCTTCGCCTGCAGGTCAGCGAGAGCAAAAAACAGCTGACGCTCTCCGGTGTCGATCTCTCCCTGACCCGCGTCGTCGCACCGCAGGATGGCGTGGTAATGAACCTCGCGCTTGCCAGCGACAGCGCGGTGGTGAGTGCGGGCGAGCAGCTACTGGAAATTGTCCCGCAGGCCTCCCCCCTGATTATCGACTCACAAATTGACGTCGCCCTGATCGATAAAGTCCATAAGGGCATGCCCGTTACCCTGATGTTTACCGCCTTCAACCAGCAAAGCACGCCGAAAATCCCGGCCCGGGTATTGCTGGTGTCAGCGGATCGCCAGACCGATCCCACCACCCAGCAGCCGTACTACAAGATTCAGATCGCCGTTACGCCGGAGGGGATGAAAAAGCTGAAGAGTGAGGAGGTTAAACCGGGTATGCCAGTAGAGGTCTTTATTAAAGCCGGAGAGCGCTCGCTGTTGAGCTATCTGCTGAAACCCATTGTGGATCGTGCATCGCGGTCGTTCATCGAGGAGTAAAGATGCTTACCGCAAAGTTCATACCTGTTGTGTATCTGCTCGCGCTGATGACGTCCTTTTCAGCAGGTGCGCTGACACTGACTCAGGGCTGGTTCATGGCGCTGGACAACGATCCGCAGTACCGCGCTGCCGTGAAGGATCAGCTTGCCGGAGAAGAGTACATCCCCATCGGTCGCGCCGGGTTACTGCCAAAAGTCAGCGTTAGCTATCAACGCGCACCGCGTAACTGGCAGCGGCAGCAGTACCAGCAGACAAATTTGTTGGGGGAGCATTCTGAGGTGGTGCAACATCAACAATATGACAGTTATTCGGGATCGGTTACCGTTGTTCAGCCGCTGTTTGATTACGATGCCTATGCGGGGTATCGCATCGGCATTATCAAAAAAATGCAGTCTGATGAACGCTACCGAAGCAGTCTGATTGATCTGCAAAACCGTTTCATTACCGCCTGGCTGGATCTTACCGAGGCGCATCAACGGCTTCAGCTTGCGGCACTGCATCGTCAGGGGCTGGAAGAGCAGAAAAAGCAGGCTCAGCGACAGTTTGAGGCCGGTGAGGGAGCAGTAACGGATGTCACCGAGACCGCCTCTGCGCTCAGCCTGGCGATTGCGGATGAGGTGGAGGCGCGCGATACGCTGGATACGGCTAACGTTGCGTTATCAGCGATCGTGGGCATGGATCTCTCGCAGACGGCAGCGCTGCCGATACTCGGTGAAAAGCCGCTTAGGCTGCCGCTGGCATCAGGAGACTATCGATACTGGGAACAAAAGGCAGCCGCGCATAATCCCGATATTCTTTCTGCCGGACATAGCGTGGAAGAAAAACGCTATGAAATTGAACGCAGTCGCGCTGGCGCGCTTCCCCGGGTACAGCTTTACGCGATGCATTCGGAGAACGATTCAAGCAACGACAATACCATTCATCAGAAATATCGTACCGACAGCATAGGCCTGCGCGTCAGCATGGATCTCTTTTCCGGGGGCGGCGTTTCAGCGTCCCTGCGTCAGGCAGCGGCCCGCTATGAGCAGGCAAAATATCTTCACGATGCACAGCGGCTGGCGACCTACAGCGAAATTAAAAAATCCTTAAATAAATGCCTCCATGCGTCAGAACGCCTTGCTGCCTATGCTTCCGCGGTGGACGCCGCCAGGCGTCAGATTGAAGCGACGAAAAAAAGCATTCAGGCTGGTCAGCGCATGAATATCGATTTATTAAATGCAGAACAATCTTTCTATAAAACCAAAGTTGAGCTTACTGCAGAAAAACATGCTGTCATTAAGGCATGGGTCAGTTTGCTCGCGCAGACGGGCGAAATAAACAATGATAACGTTATGTTACTTGATTCGTATTTTGCTCAATGATTGTTGATAATAAACAGAGGGACGACTATGCCTGTATTCGATTATCAGGGCGAGAAAAACACGCAGCTTATTAAGGATGCACTGACCATTGAAAGTATCAATTTTGGTGCAGCCACGTATGCTGATTATACCTATACAGAAGAAAATGGCTGGAAAGTATTAGACGGGACCACGCTTAACTACAGCGGCTGTACTAATCCCTATGGTGCTTTTTATGGCGAAAGTCTTCTTGAAACCAGTGCCGAATGCAACGTTATGGGAAAATATGACGCCAATGGCAAGCTGGTCAATATAGGCATTAGCTTCTGGGGGACGGGCACTTACGCCAGCGCGCCTTCACTTCAGCATACCATCAATACCGCGATGGATACCGTCAGCGACGTATTATCTGCACTGGTCGACGGCTATGCGGATAACTATGTTCTCAACGCGTATAAAAACCTCATGAGTTCGGTGGCCGCGTTTGCCACGGCAAATGGCCTGACCGGTAATGACATCATCATTACCGGACATAGTCTTGGCGGACTGGCTGTTAACAGCATGGCAACCCTGTCCGCACAGGGCCAGTGGGGTGGTTTCTTTGAGGACGCAAGCTACGTCGCATTCGCCTCTCCGACTCAAAACCTGGCCGATGACAAAGTGCTTAATATTGGTTATGAGAACGATCCGGTATTTCGTGTGTTAACGGGTCACAGCTTGACGCTGGACAGTTTATTTAACCACGACACGCCGCTTGAAACCTGCACCAACAACATCGTCTCCTTTAATGATTACTATGCCGGCCTGACCAACGATTGTAAGATCTTTTCGATCGCGAATATGGCGTCCTGGGCCGGGCACTCCGGTCAGGGCTATACGGACGGTGCATTACGAATTATGGATTCTGAAATCTATGATTTCACCCATCAAAATTCCAATATCATTGTTTCTAATCTTTCTGAAGCATACCGTTCCACGACCTGGGTTTCGGATCTCAATAAATCCGTAACGCATGTGGGATCAACATTTATTATTGGTACCGAAACAAATGATTTATTACAAGGCGGGAAGGGTAACGATTATCTCTGCGGTGGTGGCGGAGATGACAGTTTTAAAGATCACAGCGGCTACAACGTTATTTATGGCGGCGCAGGGACTAACACCTACGTAACGGAATGTCATATTGCCGATTTTACGTTTAGCCACGATGCAGAAGGGACGCTGTACTTTAAATATTCCACCGGCGATATTACACGGGCGGAAGATATCCATTACGTTAACGCAGACCACACCTTGTTCAGCCTGTTTGGTATTAACATCAACCAGAACGCGACATGGCAGGTCACGGATTATGGCTTAGAAGGTGACAGTGGCTCAATCGCGTATGCGAAAAGCTATTATGCCGATACAGAGAACAGCTTCACTATCTCGACCGCCAGTAATGACAGCTGGTTCTATTCAGGAGCCAATGACAGTGAGATCAGCGTAAACGGGAACAATAACAATGTGGTTTCCGGGTATGCCGACGACGCCATCCACCTTAACGGCAGCGAAAACACGCTTCTCTTCTACGGTGATTTTGGTCATGACACGGTCTATAACCTCTCCGCCAGCGACAGCCTGATCTTTATGGCTAACCAGAACATTGCCGATAATGACAGCTATCTCAACCACCTGTCGTTTGAAGGTGATAATGCCTTACTCACCTACGGCGACAGCAGCGTCACGCTGGTCGGTGTGAATACCGATATGCTTTCGCAGATGCATATTGCGGTAGCATGACTCTTTTCCCCGCGGGAACCTCGCGGGGATAAATCCCGTCAGAATGGCTCTGCCCGTCAGCGCATCTGGTGCTTTTTGAGCAATGCCCTTAACTGGTGGTAGGTCAGCCCCAACAGTTCAGCTGCCCCTTTCTGGTTATATTTCGCCATCCTCAGGCTCTGCTCCAGTAGCTGCTGTTCCTGCTTATGCTGAAACTGGCGCAGATCGAGCGGGAGTGAGGGCCCATCGTTCGAACGCGCCGGCGCGGTAATAGATGGCGCGTTACGCTGAAAAGGATCGAGAATAATGTTGTCCAGTTCCGTTTCGCTGCTGCCGTGACGGTAGACAGAGCGTTCGACGACGTTCTTCAGCTCGCGAATATTCCCCGGCCAGGGGTAGTTAAGCAGCGTCTCCCGGGCATTATCGCTAAAGCCCGGAAAGAGCGGCAGACCCAGCTCACGGCACATCTGAATGGCAAACTGTTCCGCCAGCAGCATAATATCGCTGCGCCGTTCACGCAGCGGCGGAAGCTGGACGACGTCAAAAGCCAGGCGGTCGAGCAGGTCGGCGCGAAATTTATCCTCAGCCACCATTTCCGGCAGGTTGGCATTTGTCGCACAGACCAGACGCACGTTAACCTGTAGCGGCTGGCTGCCGCCGACGCGTTCCAGCTCGCCATATTCAATGACGCGCAACAATTTTTCCTGTACCAGCATTGGCGCGGTGGCCAGTTCGTCGAGGAACAGGGTGCCGCCGTCGGCACGCTCGAAACGGCCAGGGTGGCGCTTTTGCGCCCCGGTAAAGGCTCCCGCTTCATGGCCGAACAGCTCGGTATCCAGCAGGTTCTCATTCAGCGCGGCGCAGTTAAGCGAAATAAAAGGACCATCCCAGCGCCCGGACAGATAGTGGAGTCGGTTGGCGATCAGCTCCTTGCCCGTGCCGCGCTCACCGATAATCAGCACCGGTTTGTTGAGAGGGGCGAGGCGTGAAACCTGCTCCAGCACTTCGAGAAAGCTGTTAGCCTCACCGAGTAAATTGTCTTTATATTCAGCCATGATGAAATTAACCACTCCTTAGCGAGATTCACCAGGTGAGCTTAGTTCCTCAGTGAGCGAAAATCAATCACATTCAGTGAAATCAATAAGATAAAAAGTTGGCACGGGAATTGTATTATCTGTACAGCAGGGCATCGCCCGATAACAGAAATGTGAGGATTGAATTATGGGTATTTTTTCTCGTTTTGCCGATATCGTGAACGCCAACATCAACTCGCTGCTTGAGAAAGCGGAAGATCCGCAAAAGCTGGTGCGTCTGATGATTCAGGAAATGGAAGATACGCTGGTTGAAGTGCGTTCTACCTCCGCCCGTGCGCTGGCTGAGAAAAAGCAGTTAACCCGCCGTATTGAGCAGGCTACCGCCCAGCTTAATGAATGGCAGGAAAAAGCCGAACTGGCGCTGCGTAAAGATAAAGAAGATCTGGCCCGTGCCGCACTGATTGAAAAACAGAAACTGGCGGATATGGTTACCGCGCTGGAACATGAAGTTACGCTGGTGGACGACACGCTCACCCGTATGAAGAAAGAGATTGGCGAGCTTGAGAACAAGCTGAGCGAAACCCGTGCGCGTCAGCAGGCACTTACGCTGCGTCACCAGGCGGCAAACTCTTCCCGCGATGTACGCCGTCAGCTGGACAGCGGTAAGCTTGATGAAGCAATGGCGCGTTTTGAGTCCTTCGAACGTCGTATCGATCAGATGGAAGCGGAAGCGGAAAGCCACAGCATCGGTAAGCAAAAATCGCTCGATCAGCAGTTCGCCGATCTGAAAGCCGACGATGAAATCAGCGAGCAGCTGGCGGCCCTGAAAGCCAAAATGAAGCAAGACAATCAATAATAATTCATGCGGCACCTGAGCGTGCCGCCACGCATCGTACGACAAGGAGTACACATGAGCGCGCTTTTTCTCGCTATTCCCCTGACCATTTTCGTGCTGTTCGTGCTGCCGATTTGGTTATGGCTGCACTACAGCAACCGTTCTTCACGGGACGCCCTTTCCCAGAGCGAGCAACAACGTCTGGTACAGCTGTCCGATCAGGCGAATAAGATGCGTGAACGTATTCAGGCGCTGGAAGCTATCCTGGATGCGGAACACCCGAACTGGAGGGAGCGTTAATGTCAGGACTGAATCTGAATAAAAAGCTGTGGCGGATCCCACAGCAGGGCATGGTTCGCGGCGTCTGTGCGGGGCTTGCCCACTATCTGGATGTACCGGTTAAGCTGGTGCGCGTGGTAACGGTGTTATCGATTTTCTTCGGTCTGGCGTTTATCACTCTGGTGGCGTACATCGTTTTGTCGTTTGTGCTCGACCCCATGCCGGAAGGTGAACTGGCTGCAGAAGGCGCACCGAGTAGTAGTGACATTCTGAACCAGGTGGATGCTGAACTGGCCGCAGGTGAAAAGCGGTTGCGCGAAATGGAACGTTACGTCACGTCTGATACCTTTACGCTGAGAAGTCGTTTTCGTCAGCTTTAAGAGAGAACATAGATGAACAAAAACTGGCAACAGGCCGGTCAGAAGGTAAAACCCGGCCTGAAAATCGCAGGTAAACTGGTTCTGCTGACGGCGTTACGTTATGGTCCGGCAGGCGTGGCTGGCTGGGCAATAAAATCTGTTGCCCGTAAGCCGGTAAGACTGTTGCTGGCCGTGGCGCTGGAGCCGCTGCTGCAAAAACTGGCCAAACGTTTTTCCCGTCGATACTTATCCTGATCCCCATGTATACCGCAGTCTTTCTCTTATGAGAGGAGGGCTGCTGGCATTTCTCTTCGTTTTCTCCCTTTTCTGTCTTTCTTTGCGGCAGCTCACATTACTGCGCTGAGTTGCCTTGAGAAGACGTTTTTACCCCCTCAGGTCCGTTGACAGATATTTTTCATGGGAGTAGATTGCGTTTCGTGGGACCGCTACCATGGAAAAGTAAAGTGAACGATAAAATTAAAAATTTAATCAATCTTGTTTACGGCGAATCGTTTTCTGAGGCGCACCGTGAAACACTGTCAGGGAAAATTTCCAGAGCTGCTGCTGTTATTACCGAAAAGCGTAAAGCCGGTTGGGATGAAAAAGATATCGTCCTGATAACCTATGCCGATCAGTTCTACAATAAAGGGGAGAAAGCGCTGCCTGTATTTACCCGTTTTTATAACAGATGGCTTTCTCGTTCATTTTCTCATGTGCATCTTTTACCTTTTTACCCGTGGTCCTCTGATGATGGTTTTTCCGTTATCGATTACCATGACGTTTCGCCTGAAACGGGAACATGGCAAGACGTTGCCGAATTAAAACAATATGCCAGTTTAATGTTCGATTTTGTTTGCAACCATATGTCTGCGAAAAGCCAATGGTTCGCTCATTATCTTGCGCAAAAACCGGGCTATGAAGATTTCTTTATTTCCGTGGATCCGCAAACTGATTTATCTGCTGTGACACGGCCTCGCGCATTGCCTCTCCTGACACCTTTTACACTTGATGACGGAAGCGTTCGGCATCTGTGGACGACCTTCAGCGATGATCAGATTGACCTCAATTTCGCCTCTCCTGAGGTGTTGATTGCAATGGTGGATGTGCTTCTCCATTACCTGATGGAAGGAGCGCGCTATATCCGCCTTGATGCGGTCGGTTTTATGTGGAAGATCCCCGGAACAAGCTGCATCCATCTTGAACAAACGCACCGTTTGATTCAGGTCTTCCGCGCCATTACGGACGCTGTGGCACCGGGTACGGTGATCATCACTGAGACCAATGTCCCGCATAAAGACAACGTTTCTTACTTTGGTGACGGCAAGAATGAAGCCCAGATGGTGTATCAGTTCTCCTTGCCACCACTGGTTCTGCATGCCGTTCATCGTCAGGATGTACGGGCACTTTGTCAGTGGGCCACATCGCTGGAACTGCCGTCAAAGCAAACCACCTGGTTTAACTTTTTGGCCTCGCATGACGGGATTGGACTTAATCCGTTACGCGGAATTTTACCGGAATCGGAAATTCTGTCGCTGGTAGAAACACTCCAGCAGGAAGGCGCGCTGGTTAACTGGAAAAATAACCCTGACGGTACGCGCAGCCCGTATGAGATCAATGTAACCTATCTGGATGCATTAAGTGCTAAGAAGGATGAAGATACTCTGCGCATCGCCCGTTTTATTCTGGCTCATGCCGTTCTGTTGAGTTTCCCGGGTGTGCCTGCAATCTATATTCAGAGTATTATTGGCTCCCGTAATGATTATGAGGGTGTGGAGCGGTTAGGGTATAATAGAGCAATAAACCGAAAGAAATATCAGTCCGGTGAAATTGATCGTAAACTCGACGATATTAATAGCCTTCGTCATAAAGTTTATTCTGGATTGAGTGCGTTAATTTCGT
Organism: Enterobacter sp. T1-1; assembly: GCF_000710795.1. NCBI lineage: Bacteria > Pseudomonadati > Pseudomonadota > Gammaproteobacteria > Enterobacterales > Enterobacteriaceae > Enterobacter > Enterobacter sp. T1-1. Next base: position 13,859 of record NZ_JALW01000071.1, read on the forward strand.
TACGCCGTCAGGAAAAAGCGTTCCACCCGGACAGTCAGGCGCGCTTTGAAACATCCGGGGAGCATGTTTTGAAAATAGTTCGCATTGCCGATAACGGCGAGCGAATTACAGCACTCTTTAATTTCAGTAATGCTATTCAGCACGTCCCTTCAAATAGTCAGGCAGGAAAAGATTTAATAACCGGGGACAATATTAACGATACGACGTTGACCCTAAATCCATGGCAGGTTATGTGGATTAAAGAAAACTAAAAAAGGACCTTAACAATGAAAATGCCGAGAATTGTGCTGATTTCAGCACTGGTTTCGTGCGCCCTGTTATCAGGCTGCAAGGACGACACACAATCTTCTGTGACCATCGAGTTTATGCATTCGTCGGTGGAGCAGGAGCGTCAGGCCGTCATCACGAAACTGATTGAGAAATTCGAGAAAGAGAATCCCTCCATTACGGTGAAACAGGTGCCGGTGGAAGAGGATGCATACAACACCAAGGTCATTACCCTCGCGCGGACGGGCGCACTGCCGGAGGTGATTGAGGTCAGCCATGACTATGCAAAAGTGATGGATAAAGAGCAGTTGCTGGTCCGTGACGCAATTGGCGAAGCCATTAAAGCCGTCGGTGAAAAGACATTTTATGACGGTATTCTCCGTGTTGTTCGCACGGAAGACGGCACCGCGTGGACGGGGGTGCCAATTAGCGCCTGGCTGTCAGGCGTCTGGTACCACAAAGATGTTCTCGCCGCGGCGGGTATTAAAGAGCCGCATAACTGGCAACAACTGCTGAAAGCCAGTCAGATGCTCAACGACCCGGCTAAGAAACACTACGGTATCGCGCTTCCTACCGCTGAAAGCGTCATGACCGAGCAGGCCTTCTCCCAGTTTGCCCTTTCAGGTGGGGCAAACGTCTTCGACGCGCAGGGCAACATCCAGATCGATACGCCTGAAATGTTAAACGCGCTGGCGTTTTATAAAGAACTGGCGAAGAACACGATGCCAGGCTCGAACGACGTCATGGAGATCAAAGACGCGTTCATGAACGGTTCCGCGCCAATGGCGGTTTACTCCACCTACATTCTGCCTGCCGTGTTTAAAGAAGGGGATCCTGCCAACCTGGGCTTCGTGGTTCCAACGGAAAAATCGTCTGCGGTTTACGGCATGGTGACGTCGCTGACGATCACGACCGGTCAGACTGAAGAAGAAACCAAAGCCGCTGAGAAATTTGTGACCTGGATGGAGCAGGCTCAAAACGCCTCGGACTGGGTCATGATGTCTCCGGGGGCGGCGTTACCGGTGAACAAACTGGTGGTGGATACCGAGAGCTGGAAAAACAACGAGGTCATCAAAGCCTTTGGTCAACTGCCTTATGAGCTGATCGCACAGTTCCCGAATGTGCAGGTATTTGGGGCCGTGGGCGACAAAAACTTTACCCGCATGGGCGACGTGACAGGTTCCGGCATCATCAGTTCGATGGTGCATAACGTGACTGTAGGTCAGCAAGACCTCAACACCACGTTAAGCAACAGCCAGAAACGCCTGACTGACCTGGTTTCACAACGATAGGAGCGCTTCTGCGGAAGGAAATTATGAAGACGTTGTTTTCTGGTCGTTCAGATATGCCTTTCGCCATGCTGCTGTTGGCCCCCAGCCTGATTTTGCTGGGGGGCCTTGTGGCCTGGCCAATGATTTCCAACATTGAAATCAGTTTCTTACGCTTGCCGCTCAACCCGCGCATTAGCGCGGTGTTTGTTGGGCTGGATAACTACATCCGTATTTTGAGTGATGCAGCGTTCTGGCACTCCCTGTGGATGACCTTCTGGTATACGGCCCTGGTGGTGATAGGTAGCACGGGGCTAGGGCTGGCTGTCGCCATCTTCTTTAACCGGGAGTTTCGGCTGCGCAAAACGGCGCGTTCGCTGGTGATTTTATCTTACGTCACGCCGTCTATTTCACTGGTGTTTGCCTGGAAATACATGTTCAACAACGGCTACGGCATCGTGAACTATCTGGGGGTAGACCTGCTGCATCTGTATGACCAGGCACCGCTGTGGTTCGACAACCCCGGCAGCAGCTTTGTGCTGGTGGTGCTATTCGCCATCTGGCGCTACTTCCCGTATGCGTTTATCTCGTTTCTCGCGATCTTACAAACGATTGATAAATCGTTATACGAAGCCGCAGAAATGGATGGCGCGAATGGCTGGCAACGTTTTCGCATCGTCACGCTGCCCGCGATTATGCCGGTGCTGGCCACGGTTATCACGCTGCGAACCATCTGGATGTTTTACATGTTTGCGGACGTGTACCTGCTGACTACCAAAGTCGATATTTTGGGCGTCTATCTCTACAAAACGGCGTTTGCCTTTAACGATTTGGGTAAAGCTGCGGCTATCTCAGTGGTGCTGTTTGTGATCATTTTCGCCGTCATTCTGCTGACCAGAAAAAGGGTAAATCTCAATGGCAACAAATAAACGCGTACTGGGTCGTATTGGCTTTTACCTGGGGCTCGCGGCGTTCCTGATTATCACGCTGTTCCCATTTTTCGTGATGCTGATGACCTCCTTTAAAAGCGCCAGAGAGGCGATATCGCTGCATCCGACCATTCTGCCGCAGGAGTGGACGTTACAGCATTACATCGACATCTTTAACCCGCTGATTTTCCCGTTTGTGGATTACTTCCGTAACAGCATGGTGGTGTCACTGACCTCGTCGATTGTTGCCGTGTTTCTCGGCACGCTGGGGGCTTACGCCTTATCCAAACTGCGTTTTAAAGGGCGCACGACGATCAACGCCAGCTTCTACACCGTCTACATGTTTTCAGGGATTCTGCTGGTGGTGCCGCTGTTCAAAATCATCACCGCGCTCGGCATCTATGACACCGAACTGGCGCTGATTATCACCATGGTGACTCAGACATTACCCACGGCGGTGTTTATGCTGCGCAGCTATTTCGACACCATCCCGGACGAAATAGAAGAAGCCGCGATGATGGATGGCCTTAACCGCCTGCAAATCATCTTTCGCATTACCGTTCCGTTGGCGATTTCGGGCCTGGTGTCGGTTTTTGTCTACTGCTTCATGGTGGCGTGGAACGACTATCTGTTTGCCTCCATTTTCCTGTCCAGCGCCAGCAACTTCACCTTGCCGGTCGGGCTGAACACGCTTTTCAGTACGCCAGATTACATCTGGGGACGCATGATGGCGGCATCGCTGGTGACGGCACTGCCGGTGGTCATCATGTATGCGCTGTCTGAACGTTTTATTAAAAGTGGTTTGACCGCCGGTGGCGTTAAGGGCTGAGGCGGCCAATTTTAACAAGGAGTGAGTAATGAAGAAGTTAGTTGCGACAGCGCCGCGTGTGGCTGCGCTGGTCGAATATGAAGACCGTCCCGTTGCCGTTCATGAAGTGAAAATTCGCGCCCGCTTTGGCGCACCGAAACACGGCACCGAAGTGGTGGATTTCAGGGCGGCGAGTCCGTTTATCGATGAAGAGTTTAACCCTGACTGGCAGCTGTTTACGCCGCGTGAAGAGGGGGCGGCTCGCGGGATCGAGTTTGGCAAATTCCAGCTCGGGAACATGATCGTCGGGGACATCATTGAGTGTGGCGCTGACGTAACGGAATACCGTGTCGGAGACCGCGTTTGCTGTTATGGACCGCTACAGGAAACGGTCATTGTGAATGCCGTCAATAACTACAAACTGCGCAAAATGCCTCAGGGCGCCTCCTGGAAAAATGCGGTCTGCTACGACCCGGCACAATTTGCAATGAGCGGCGTACGTGACGCCAATGTGCGGGTAGGGGATTTTGTCGTCGTCGTTGGGCTTGGCGCGATTGGTCAGATTGCCATCCAGCTGGCAAAGAAAGCCGGTGCGTCAATCGTTATCGGTGTCGACCCTATCGCGCACCGCTGCGACATTGCCCGTCGCCATGGGGCAGACCACTGTCTGGATCCGATTGGCACGGATGTTGGTCTGGAAATCAAAAAACTGACCGGCAAGCAGGGCGCGGATGTGATTATCGAAACCAGCGGCTTTGCTGATGCGCTGCAGTCTGCGCTGCGCGGACTCGCGTACGGCGGCACCATCTCATACGTGGCCTTTGCGAAACCGTTCGCGGAAGGCTTTAACCTGGGGCGCGAAGCGCATTTCAATAATGCGAAAATTGTCTTCTCCCGCGCCTGCAGTGAGCCAAATCCTGATTACCCACGCTGGAACCGTAAGCGTATTGAAGAGACCTGCTGGGAATTGCTGATGAACGGCTATCTCAATTGTGAAGATTTAATCGACCCGGTCGTAACGTTTACCACCAGCGCTGAGAGCTACATGACGTATGTCGATCAGCATCCTGAACTGAGTATCAAAATGGGCGTCACGTTCTGAGCTAAGGAGAGCATGAAAATGAAAATCGCAACGCAAAACCAGGCCTTTTTCCCGACCAATATCCTGGAAAAATTTCAATACATCAAGGCCATGGGCTTTGATGGGTATGAGATAGACGGCAAGCTGCTGGTGGAGAACCTTGAAGAGGTTAAAGCGGCCATTAAGGCTACAGGGCTGCCGGTTACCACGGCCTGCGGCGGGTACGATGGCTGGATTGGTGACTTCATCGAAGAGCGTCGCCTGAACGGATTAACGCAGATCGAACGCATCCTTGAAGCGTTAGCAGAGGTGGGCGGAAAAGGAATCGTTGTTCCTGCCGCCTGGGGGATGTTTACCTTCCGCCTGCCGCCGATGACATCGCCGCGTAGCCTTGAAGGAGACCGCAAGGCGGTGAGCGCCTCGCTGCGCCAACTGGACGAGGTGGCGGCGCGCACCGGCACCACCGTTTACCTGGAGCCGCTGAACCGCTATCAGGATCACATGATCAACACCCTCGCGGATGCACGTCGCTACATCGAAGAGAATGGGCTGAAACATGTGCAGATTATCGGCGATTTCTATCATATGAATATTGAAGAAGACTCGCTGACGGAAGCGTTGCACCAGAACCGCGACCTGCTGGGCCATGTGCATATTGCCGATAACCATCGTTATCAGCCGGGAAGCGGCTCTCTTGATTTTGCCGCTCTGTTCGACCAGCTGCGTGCCGATTGTTATCAGGGTTATGTTGTTTACGAGTGCCGCGTTCGCGCTGACGATCCTGCGAAGGCCTATCAGGATTCTCTCACTTACCTGCGTGAATGCTAAGGATGACCAGCGTGATGAGTGCTTTAACACCTTCGCCCCTGCGTGTCGCCATTATTGGTGCCGGGCAGGTCGCGGACAAAGTGCATGCCTCGTATTACTCCACGCGCAGTGATGTTCAGATGGTGGCTGTCATGGACAGCCATCCTGAACAGGCTCAGGCGTTTGCTGAACGCCATGCCATTCCGTCGGCATGGCAGGACGTGAATGAAATGCTGCAGGCGGTCAAACCGGATGTGGTGAGCGTCTGTTCGCCCAACCGTTTTCATTTTGAACATGCGATGGCAGCCCTGGAAGCCGGTTGCCATGTAATGTGCGAAAAACCCCCGGCCATGACGCCACATGAAGCCGACCGGATGCGTGTGGCGGCCCGAACGGCGGGAAAAGTGCTGGCCTATGATTTTCACCACCGCTTTGCACGTGATACGCAACTGCTGCGTGAGGCGGTAATGAACGGGACATTGGGCGAAATCTACTTCACTACGGCGCAGGCATTGCGCCGCTGCGGCGTTCCCGGCTGGGGCGTTTTCACCAATAAAGCACTGCAGGGGGGCGGGCCGCTGATTGATATTGGGATCCATATGCTCGATGCCGCGATGTATGTACTGGGTTTCCCGGCGGTAAAACGCGTGACGGCGCACAGCTTTCAAAAACTGGGAAACCGCAAAAACAGTGGCCAGTTTGGTGAATGGGATCCTGCACAGTTTACCGTTGAAGATGCCCTGTTCGGGACGATTGAATTTTGCAATGGCGGCATTCTGCGTCTGGATACCTCCTTTGCCCTCAATATCCGCGAGCAGTCCATCATGAATGTCGCCTTTTGCGGTGAAAAAGCGGGGGCAACGCTGTTCCCGGCCCACATTTACACCGATGAAGGCGGAGTTTTGCAGACCCTAACCTTGCGCGAAGAGGCAGACGATCAGCGGCATTTACGCAGCATGGATGCGTTTGTCCGTCATGTCATGGGAGAGCCGGTTATGATTGCCGATGCCGAACAAGGGCTGGTGATCCAGCAACTGGTCGCCGCACTGTACGAGGCGGCAGAAAAAGGGGAAAGCGTAACGTTATGCTGAACCTGTCTGTATTAAACGATCCGGGTTTTTGCCCTCACAGCCTCAATAAATACGCGTCAATCATGGCCTGCGGCAACGGCTATATGGGCATACGTGCGGCGCATGAGGAAAACTACACGCAGCAGACCCGGGGAATGTATCTTGCCGGGCTTTATCATCGTGCAGGTCGTAACGAGACCAACGAACTGATCAACGTGCCTGACATCATCGGCATGGATATCGAACTGGACGGCATCAATTTCACCTTGCTGTCAGGGGAGATTATTGACTGGCAGCGGGAGCTGGATTTTGCCAATGGTGAACTGCGTCGTCGCGTAGTGTGGCGCTCGGCAGACGGAAAGCGCTACCGTGTGGAAAGCCGCCGTTTTGTGTCACTGGATCAACTGCCGTTGGTGGCAATGCAGCTCTCCGTCACTCCGCTGGATGCCTCATCAGACGTTATGCTGAGCACGGGGATTGATGCGACGCAAACCAACAGCGGCCGTCAGCATCTGGATGAAATCTCGGTCAGAGTCTTTGACCAGCACTACATGCAGGGCGTGTATGAAACGCAGGATCGTGCTGCGGATGTGGTGATCTCGGCATGCTGTCGTCTCTCAACCACCAGCGACAGCTGCTTTACCGCGAAAAACCGGCGTATCACGGTTCATCACGCCGTAAAGGTCGCTCAGGGTGACACTGTCACGCTTGAGAAGCTGGTCTGGGTGACGCATCGCAGCGATAAAGCGCTTTCACAGGACACGTTTGCCCGCAATGCTCTGGCTGAGCTCAAAACCTGCGCGACAAGAGGGTATGCCGCGTTACTCGAAAGCGCGGCGTGCGCCTGGAAAAAGATCTGGCATGACTGCCGGGTGGACGTCATGTCGACCGAACATCAGGATCAGCTGGCGCTGGATTACGCGGTCTGGCACCTCACGGCCATGACGCCTGCCCATGATGAACGGAGCAGTATTGCGGCCAAGGGCCTGACCGGGGAGGGCTATAAAGGCCACGTGTTCTGGGACACCGAAATTTTCCTGCTGCCTTTCCATCTCTTTACCCGACCAGATGTTGCCCGGCGTCTGCTGCGCTACCGCTGGCTTAACCTGCCGGGGGCGCGGGAAAAAGCACGCCGGAACGGCTGGCCAGGTGCCTTGTTCCCCTGGGAGAGTGCCGCGAGCGGTCAGGAAGAGACGCCGGAATTCGCAGCGATCAACATCCGCACGGGCGTACGTCAGAAAGTAGCCTCCGCGCTGGCTGAACATCATATCGTGGCGGATATCGCGTGGGCCGTTGTCGCCTACTGGCAGGCAACGCACGATGATGCCTTTATGCGCAATGAAGGCCTGACGCTGCTCATGGAAACCGCGTTGTTCTGGATGGGACGCGCGACGGAAGTTGGCGACCGTCTGGAGATCCATGACGTGATCGGGCCGGATGAATACACGGAGCACGTGAATAACAACGCCTACACCAACTATCTGGCGTGGCACAACGTCGCCAGTGCCTGCCGGTTTATGTCGATGTTTGAGCGTGAAGATGCGCGTTTTACGGAAAATGCGCAACGGTTCCTGGCGCGCTTATGGCTGCCCGAGGCTAACGCCGACGGGGTCATACCGCAGGATGACACCTTCATGTCCAAACCGGCGATCGATCTGAGCCGCTATAAAGCCAAAGCGGGCAAGCAGACCATTCTGCTGGATTACTCGCGCGCTGAAGTTAACGAGATGCAGATCCTCAAACAGGCCGACGTGGTAATGCTTAATTACCTGTTGCCGGAACGCTTTACGCCGCAGCAGTGCGCGGCCAACCTGGCATTCTATGAGCCGCGCACAATTCATGACTCGTCTCTGAGCAAAGCCATCCACGGCATTGTGAACGCGCGCTGTGGTGATACAGAAGGGGCTTACGCCTTCTGGCGTGATGGCATTGCCATCGATCTGGGCGACGATCCGCACAGCAGTGATGACGGTATTCATGCTGCCGCAACGGGTGCGATCTGGTCAGGTGTTATTCAGGGATTTGCCGGGCTGCAGATCGTGGACGGGGAGTTACATCTGGCACCCAGGATGCCTGCGCACTGGCAAAGGCTGGCGTTTCCGCTGCGTTGGCAGAATGCGCAGCTGCACTTCATCGTGACGAAAGAGGCACTTACGGTGACCAGTTCTGCTCCCGTCACGCTAACGCTCTGGGGTAAAACCCTCCAGCTTTCGGGACGGCAGGTCTTGTCCTGCAAGGATTTTCTTACGTCTGTTACTGGGACCGCTACCACGGAGGGGAGAGATGAACCTTAATGCCGTTGTATTCGATCTGGATGGGGTGATCACCGACACCGCTCATCTGCACTTCCTGGCCTGGCGCGCTGTCGCGAAGGAGGTCGGGATCACCATTGATGAGGCCTTCAATGAAACGCTGAAAGGGATTAGTCGCATGGACTCCCTGCAGCGGATCCTGCGTCACGGTGGCAAAGAAGACGCGTTCGATGAACAGCAGCGCCTGGCGCTTGCGCGTAAAAAAAATGCGCTCTATGTCCAGTCGCTGGCTTCGCTTACGCAAGCGTCACTGCTCCCGGGCATTCGTGAGGTGCTGGCCGACATACGCGCGGCAAACGTCAAAATTGGGCTGGCGTCTGTTTCACTCAACGCTCCCGGCATTTTGCAGGCGCTGGGGATCCACAGGGCGTTTGATTTCTGTGCCGATGCGTCCCGTATTGCCCGCTCCAAACCGGACCCGGAAATCTTCCTTGCCGCCTGCGCGGGTCTTAACGTCCTCCCGGAGGAGGCCATCGGGATTGAGGATGCCGCCTCCGGCGTTGAGGCGATCAACGCCGCAGGGATGTTGTCGGTGGGAATAGGGGCAGGCCTCAACCATGCGGGACTTCAACTTCATTCAACGCGGGAGCTGACCTGGAAATGCCTGACAGATTTCTGGGCTTCCCGGACGGTACTGATAAGGAATTAAGAATGGCGCAACTATCGCTAAAACATATCCAAAAAATCTATGACAACCAGGTCCATGTGGTCAAAGATTTCAACCTCGACATTGAGGATAAAGAATTTATCGTTTTCGTCGGGCCATCGGGCTGCGGTAAATCGACGACGCTGCGCATGATTGCCGGGCTGGAGGAGATCAGCGCCGGTGAGCTGGTGATTGACGGCGTGCGTATGAATGATGTCCCGGCCAAGTCCCGTGATATTGCGATGGTCTTTCAGAACTATGCGCTGTATCCCCATATGACGGTGTACGACAACATGGCATTTGGGCTGAAGATGCAGAAGATCGCGCCTGCCGTCATTGAAGAGCGCGTTAACTGGGCCGCTCAGATTCTTGGGCTGCGCGATTACCTCAAGCGTAAGCCCGGTGCGTTGTCGGGTGGCCAACGCCAGCGCGTGGCGTTAGGCAGGGCGATTGTGCGTGAAGCGGGCGTCTTCCTGATGGATGAACCGCTCTCAAACCTTGACGCCAAACTGCGTGTTCAAATGCGTGCCGAAATCAGCAAGCTGCATCAAAAGCTGAATACCACCATGATTTATGTGACGCATGATCAGACCGAAGCCATGACGATGGCAACCCGCATTGTGATCCTGAAAGATGGATACATTCAGCAGGTGGGCGCGCCGAAGCAGGTCTATAACGAACCGGCAAATATGTTTGTGGCAGGTTTCATTGGTTCGCCAGCAATGAACTTTATTCGGGGGGCGATCAATGAACGCTACTTCGTGACGGAAACGCTGCGTCTGGAGATCCCTGAAGATATGCTCTCGGTACTTAACGCTCAGGGATATCAACGTAAAGCCGTGGTCTTTGGCATCAGACCGGAGGATATTTTCACCTCGCAAGCCAGCGGTGAGGCGATTGCCGCCAAAATCAGCGTTGCCGAACTGACCGGTGCTGAATTTATGCTGTATGCCACCGTCGGGGGCCACGAACTGGTCGTCCGGGCAGGGGCTGCCACTGATTATGCTGCAGGGGATAATATCGGCATTCAGTTCGATATGAATAAGTGTCATTTTTTTGACGCGGAAACAGAAGCGGCAATCAGATAATAAAAATGTTCGCCGGAAATATTAATTTCCGGTTTTTTTGTTTGTCCATTATAAAGGAATATTTTAATGAGTACTCTACTAAGAAGTGCTGCGCTTATTCTATGCGCAGGGGTTAGCTACGCACACGCCTCAGAACCGGCACCACACTGGAATTTTAATATAGGTGCTATGTATGAAATTGAAAACGTCGAAGGTCAGGGGGATGATAAAGACGGATTATATGAACCCTCCGTGTGGTTTAACGCCACATGGGATGCGTGGACGATTTCCCTTGCCATGTATCAGGAAGGCCCCGTTGATTACAGCAGTATGACCCGCGGGACCTATTTTGATCGTCCCGAATTCGAGCTGCGCTATCGTTTTATTGGAACCGATGATTTTACCCTCGGCCTGACCGGCGGCTTCCGTAATTACGGTTATCATTTCAAAGATGAACACGGCGCGAAAGACGGTAGCGCGAATATGCAGCGCTACAAAATACAACCAGACTGGGATATTAAGTTAAGCGATGACTGGCGTTTCGGCGGCTGGTTTGCCATGTATCAGTTTGCCAACGACCTGGAAAAAACGGGTTATGCCGACAGTCGCGTTGAAACAGAAACGGGCTTTACCTGGACCATTAATGAAACCTTCGCGGCAAAAGTGAATTACTATTTAGAGCGCGGTTTTAATATGGACAGTTCACGTAATAACGGTGAGTTTTCAACGCAGGAGATCCGCGCCTATTTACCCATTTCATTAGGCAATACCACGCTGACGCCGTATACCCGCCTGGGGCTCGACCGCTGGTCAAACTGGGACTGGCAAGACGATCCTGAGCGTGAAGGGCATGATTTCAACCGTCTGGGCCTGCTTTATGCCTACGATTTCAATAACGGTCTTTCAATGACGCTGGAGTATGCCTATGAATGGGAAAACCACGATGAAGGCGAAAGCGATCGATTCCACTATGCGGGCGTGGGCGTGAATTACACCTTCTGATCGGCTATTCACCAGGGGCTATCAGCCCCTGGTTTTAGCGAAGAGAATCAGCGAACGAAAAGTGGGTCTCAATTAGCATCTTATGCGGGGCGGGTTTACCGGAGATACGCCTGAAAAGCAGGTCGCAGCTCTCTTCGCCCAGCTTGCGCGTGGGAATATCAAATCCAGCTGGCGCAGGCGTCAGAATCAGGGAGAGCATCGGATCGCTGTAACCCGCCACGGCAACCTGCTCAGGTAGCATCAAATTTAACTCATCCGCAGCGCGATAAAGACTCAGCAATTTCATGCTGTCGGTGGCGAATACCGCATCCGGTGGGGTGGAAGAAGACAACAACGTAATGGCCGCTGAAAGTGCGCTCTCATGGGTATAACCGCCATCAATGATCCAGTCCGGGTTAACAGCAATATTCGCCTTTTCCAGGCTGGCTTTATAACCCGCGAGACGATCAATAGACACGTGATAATCGAGTGGCGCATGCAGACAGGCAATTTTTTTCCGCCCGTTTTTAATAAACGTGTCGGTCAGCATCTCGCTGTCATGAAAATTGTCGGTATCGACGGAGTAAATATTCTGAAAGTCGCCTTCAACTTTACCGATTACGACCACCGGCACACCGTACATATCGAGCCGTGAGAAAAAGGATTCATTGGCGGGGGAACTCAGCATAATGACCCCTTTAATCATTTTCTGCTTTATTTTGCTTTCGCATTTTAGCAGGTCATCTTCACTGCTCTTTGACGTTTGCAAAATAACATCAAACCCTTCCTTTTCCGCCTTGGCGGTTATGGCGTGCAATACGTCGGAGAAAAAAGGATTGCCGGCAGTGGTTTTTGTTGAGCGGGTGGAAATCACCATAATGGCGTCAAAGCCAGATGAGGTCAGAGCGCGGGCAAGTTTATTTGGTTGATAATTTAGCTCTTCAATCGCCTTCAGCACTTTCTCCCGCGCTTCAGGAGAAATATTGGTTTGTTTATTCAACACTCTGGACACGGTTGATTTAGAAACACCAGCAACGCGCGCAATATCATAGATGGTGGGTGACATACACCTTACTCACTCCGGGACGGCAATGTCGTTCATCTTACTGGAGAAAAAACGGCAATAGCAATAATTATGAATTGATAATCAACGATCTGCCCCCATTTACTGTATTCTGAAGCAAGTCATTCCAGGCTTCCAGCGACGAAGGACGGCGATGAAGCGACTTAAAAACGAACTCAACTCTCTGGTGAACCGCGGCGTCGATCGCCATTTGCGTCTGGCGGTCACCGGGCTTAGCCGCAGTGGCAAAACGGCGTTTATCACGGCGATGGTTAACCAGCTGCTGAACCTGCATGCCGGGGCACGCCTGCCGCTGCTCAGCGCGGTGCGGGAAGAGCGTCTGCTGGGCGTTAAGCGCGTTCCTCAGCGCGATTTCGGTATCCCTCGCTTTACCTATGATGAAGGGCTGGCACAGCTTTACGGTGACCCACCCGCGTGGCCGACACCCACGAGAGGGGTGAGCGAAATCCGTCTCGCGCTGCGTTTTCGTTCCAATGAATCATTGATGCGCCACTTCAAGGATACCTCCACGCTCTATCTGGAGATTGTGGATTACCCGGGCGAATGGCTGCTCGATTTACCCATGCTGGCGCAGGATTATCTCAGCTGGTCGCGACAAATGACCGGTTTGTTACAGGGTCACCGCGCGGAGTGGTCGGCAAAATGGCGGCAGTTATGCGCAGGATTAGATCCGCTGGCACCCGCAGATGAGAACCGCCTGGCGGCGATTGCCGAAGCCTGGACGGATTATCTACATCAGTGCAAACAGGAAGGGCTGCACTTCATCCAGCCAGGACGGTTTGTTTTGCCGGGCGACCTGGCGGGTGCGCCTGCGCTGCAGTTCTTCCCGTGGCCCGACGTGGATGGCGTGGGAGAGGCAAAGCTGGCGCAGGCAGACAAGCACACCAACGCCGGGATGCTGCGCGAGCGCTACAACTACTACTGTGAAAAAGTGGTGAAAGGTTTTTATAAAAACCACTTTTTACGTTTCGATCGTCAGATTGTACTGGTGGACTGCCTGCAACCACTCAACAGCGGGCCGCAGGCTTTCAACGATATGCGCCTGGCGCTGACGCAACTGATGCAAAGTTTTCACTACGGACAGCGTACGCTGTTTCGCCGCCTCTTTTCCCCGGTGATCGACAAACTGCTGTTTGCGGCCACCAAAGCCGATCACGTAACGGTTGATCAGCATGCCAACATGGTGTCGCTGTTACAGCAACTGGTGCAGGACGCCTGGCAAAATGCGGCGTTCGAAGGGATCAGCATGGATTGTCTTGGGCTGGCTTCCGTACAGGCGACGCAAAGTGGGCTGATTGATCTTAACGGCGAGAAAATCCCGGCCCTGCGGGGGAATCGCCTCAGCGACGGCGAACCGCTGACCGTGTATCCGGGCGAGGTGCCCGCACGCCTTCCGGGGCAGGCATTCTGGCAGAGTCAGGGCTTCCAGTTTGAAGCCTTCCGCCCACAGGTCGTGACCGTCGATCAGCCATTACCGCACATTCGTCTGGATGCGGCGCTGGAGTTTTTGATTGGAGATAAATTGCGATGACGGAACCGTTAAAACCCCGCATTGACTTTACCGGGACGCTTGAGCAGGCGCAGCAGGAGGCCTTTAAAACGGCGCAGACGTTCAGCGGCGAGCAGGCAGAACATTTTGCGCCGGCCCTGACTGACGAGCCGTCCGTTGAGGAGGGCCAGGCGGAAGCGGTCGTTGAGGCTGCTTTACGTCCGAAACGTAGCCTGTGGCGTAAGATGGCCACGGCCGGGCTGGCGCTCTTCGGCGTAAGCGTGGTGGGACAAGGCGTGCAATGGGGTATCAACGCCTGGCAAACCCAGGACTGGGTGGCGCTGGGCGGTTGTGCTGCGGGGGCGTTGATCGTGGGGGCAGGCGTAGGGGCGGTTGTCACCGAGTGGCGTCGACTGTGGCGTCTGAGGCAGCGTGCGCATGAACGGGATGAAGCACGCGATCTGCTGCACAGCCACGGTACCGGAAAGGGTCGGGCATTCTGCGAAAAGCTGGCGGCGCAGGCGGGGATTGACCAGTCGCACCCGGCACTGCAGCGCTGGTATGCCGCCATTCACGAAACGCAAAATGACCGGGAGGTGGTGACGCTCTACTCGCATATGGTGCAGCCTGTGCTGGATGCTCAGGCGCGGCGCGAGATTAGCCGCTCTGCGGCGGAATCAACGCTGATGATCGCGGTCAGTCCGCTGTCGCTGGTGGATATGGCGTTCATCGCCTGGCGTAACCTGCGCCTGATAAACCGTATCGCCAGTCTTTACGGTATTGAGCTTGGCTACTACAGCCGGCTGCGGCTCTTTAAGCTGGTGTTGCTGAACATCGCCTTTGCAGGTGCCAGTGAGCTGGTGCGCGAAGTCGGCATGGACTGGATGTCGCAGGATCTGGCGGCCCGTCTCTCAGCGCGTGCCGCGCAGGGAATTGGGGCAGGGTTGTTAACCGCACGTCTGGGCATTAAAGCGATGGAAGTCTGCCGACCACTGCCATGGCTCGACGGAGATACACCGCGCCTGGGCGATTTTCGTCGTGAATTGATTGGGCAGCTCAAAGAGACGCTCAATAAAAAACCGGTTCAGTAACCGGTTTGTTTACTTATCGTGCTGGCTGTCAATCTTTCTTGACAGCCATCTTCCGCATCACCGTGTTCTGACATATCATTTTAAGGTTATTGGCTTAAAACGGTGAATTTCCCATGCGTCTTGAAGTCTTCTGTGAAGACCGTCTCGGTCTGACCCGCGAGTTACTCGATCTCCTTGTTTTACGTAGCATTGACTTACGTGGCATTGAGATTGATCCTGTCGGGCGAATTTACCTCAATTTTGCCGAAATTGAATTTAATACTTTTAGCAGCCTGATGGCTGAAATCCGCCGTATCGCTGGCGTTACGGATGTACGCACCATTCCCTGGATGCCGTCTGAGCGCGAGCACCTCGCATTGAGCGCCTTGCTTGAAGCCATGCCAGAGCCTTTCCTGTCACTGGATTTGAAAAGCAAAGTTGAGCGGGTAAACCATGCGAGCTGCCAGCTGTTCGCCCAGAGCCAGGACAAGCTCACTCATCACCATGCCGCGCAGCTGATCCCGGGGTTTAATTTCCAGCGCTGGCTGGACAGCAACCCGCAAAATACGCATAGCGAGCATGTGGTGATCAACGGGCAGAATTTCCTGATGGAGATTACGCCGGTGTACCTGAAAGGAGAGAACGACACTCGCGTTCTGACCGGGGCCGTTATCATGCTGCGCTCTACCGTGCGGATGGGCCGTCAGTTGCAAAATCTCTCCAGCCAGGATGTGGGAGCGTTCAGCCAGATCATTGCCGTCAGCCCGAAAATGCGTCATGTGGTCGATCAGGCCCGTAAGCTCGCCAGCCTGACCGCGCCACTGCTGATTACCGGCGATACCGGGACCGGGAAGGATCTGCTGGCCCACGCCGTGCATCTTGCCAGCCCACGCGCGGCAAAACCGTATCTGGCGCTGAACTGTGCCTCTATTCCTGAGGATGCCGTCGAAAGCGAGCTGTTTGGCCACGCCCCGGAAGGCAAAAAAGGCTTCTTCGAGCAGGCGAACGGCGGTTCCGTGCTGCTGGACGAAATTGGCGAAATGTCGCCGCGCATGCAGGCCAAACTGCTGCGCTTCCTGAACGATGGGACCTTCCGTCGCGTAGGGGAGGATCACGAAATTCACGTGGATGTGCGCGTGATTTGTGCCACCCAGAAAAACCTCGTTGAGCTGGTACAGAAAGGGATGTTCCGGGAAGATCTCTACTATCGACTGAACGTGTTGACGCTAAACATTCCGCCGCTGCGCGATTGTCCACAAGATATCATTCCGCTGACGGAGCTGTTTGTGGCACGCTTCGCCGACGAGCAGGGGGTTCCGCGTCCGAAACTGTCAGCCGATCTGGGTACGGTGCTGACGCGCTACGGCTGGCCGGGAAATATTCGTCAGCTGAAAAACGCCGTTTATCGTGCGCTGACGCAGCTGGAAGGGTACGAGTTGCGTCCACAGGATATCCTGTTACCGGATTACGATGCCGGAACGGTATCGGTGGGCGAAGAGGCGATGGAAGGCTCGCTGGATGATATTACGAGCCGTTTCGAGCGTTCCGTGCTGACACAGCTTTATCGCAGCTACCCAAGCACGCGTAAGCTGGCAAAACGCCTGGGGGTATCCCATACCGCGATTGCGAATAAGCTTCGTGAATATGGACTCAACCACAAGAAGGGTGACGAATAACGATAAAAGCCTCTGTAAAGAGGCTTTTTTTTTGCACTTACTCTTTCGCCAGAGGCGTGGTAACTACCTCGACTTTTGTCTCTCCCTGAATCCCCGCAATTTTCTGTTCAACCTCTTTCACCTGTTCCTTGCTGTGAAGCAGGGTATAGGTCAGGTCGAACTGCGTGCTGGCGCCAGGTTGTAGCTGCTTAACGCGTTTCTGCTCGCGTTCAATGGTAACGGGATAGGCGTAGCTGGTACCCGGCTCAATACCCGTGACATAGCCCTGTTTGAGCGTATCGGTATTTTTCCATAAGGTCAGGACAGGCAACTGCCGCGTGTCGAACTGAATTGACGCACCTTTGTCTCCCGCTTTATTGACCACTGCCGCCAGGGTTTCATGATTATTATCCGCAAGCGGTTTGATATTGAAGACCATTTCATCAAAGCCCTGAGTGGGGCCAGCGTAGGTTTGCCAGTTATCCAGACCCGCTTTGGCATAGTCATTGAAAGGACCAATGCTGGCAGCCGGCACAAGGAAGCGGGCACCTTCTTCGAGGATTGGGGTACCAAAGTTGCTGTGATAGATAATCTGATAATCATGAGGATAATCAGCATGGTTAGTCAGAACATCATGCAGGCTGAACTGGTTGCTGCCCGGTACGTAACGCAGTTCGGTCATCGTCTGCAGA
Organism: Enterobacter sp. T1-1; assembly: GCF_000710795.1. NCBI lineage: Bacteria > Pseudomonadati > Pseudomonadota > Gammaproteobacteria > Enterobacterales > Enterobacteriaceae > Enterobacter > Enterobacter sp. T1-1. Next base: position 31,085 of record NZ_JALW01000071.1, read on the forward strand.
TCTGCTTTTTTAAACGTGCTCTCTTTGATTAATCCGCGAATGCGAATTTCATGCGGTGCGGCATCAGCAACATCGACTTCCACCTGCGACGCAGGCGTATTTCCCGCCTTGCCGTGCAGGGTATAAATCTGCCCGTCAGCCGTGACCGGGTGGCCTGTCCATTCATAGCCGCAACGAACCATCATTTCGTTGAAACCTTCCAGCCAGCCAAGTCCGTTTCGACTCTCCAGATTGATATAGGCCGGATTCACCACCTCTTTGACAGGAGAATCCCACCCCATTCGGGTACCAAAGCCTTCGACATGCAATAGATTCATCCCACGCGTCGGGCTGAGGGTAATTGTCAGACCATTTTTGCTGCTGACAACGATTACCTTGCTGCCTTCCTGCTTGCCACCATGCAGAACTTTTTGCTCGATGCTGAAAGGCTGTCCCTTAAACTTCAGCTCATCGCTGGAAATTTTCCAGTTTCCTTTCTCCACGCCGCTTTCAGCGCTTGTCAGCACCCAGGTTTTAGCGGCGGCATGTCCAGATATCAGTACCGCAAGAACCGTAAAAGCCAGTTTAATCTTCATATTTAATCCCTTTTGCTGAAACGATTTTTTATCACGTAAGCAAATCTAATGTTTAGGCGAGAAGGGAAATGTGACGGGCTTCACTGGCGGAGAAATTGCGGTTTTTAAACCTTTATTATGTGTTAGCGATCTCGTTATGGTGAGAATGGAACGTTTTTATTTCATGATATATGTGATTTTAGAACGTTTTTGCTTTAACGATTCAGCTATTGAGGCAATAAAAAACCCCGCATCGGCGAGGTTTGGAACGCAAGGTCTATCCTTAAATAAACCTTTTATTTCATTACATTGCTAAGCTTTATAAAATGCCTGTAAATAATCAGGCTTTCAGTGATCCCAGCGCAGCGGTGTAGTCAGGTTCGGTGGTGATTTCGTTGACCAGTTCGCTGAACACGACGTTATCGTTTTCATCGATTACCAGCACGGCACGCGCCGCCAGGCCTTTCAGTGGGCCTTCAGCAATGCCAACGCCGTATTTTTCCAGGAAATCCGGGCTGCGCAGAGTTGAAAGGGTAATGACGTTGCTCAGACCTTCAGCACCGCAGAAACGGGACTGCGCGAATGGCAGGTCTGCTGAAACGCACAGCACCACGGTGTTGTCCATTTCAGTGGCCAGCTGGTTGAATTTGCGCACGGATGCGGCACAGACGCCGGTATCAATGCTTGGGAAAATGTTCAGTACTTTGCGTTTGCCAGCAAACTGGCTCAGTGTGACGTCAGACAGATCTTTAGCCACCAGAGTAAAAGCCTGCGCTTTGCTGCCAGCCTGAGGAATGGAACCTGCTACAGCAACCGGGTTGCCCTGGAAATGAACGAGTTGTGACATAGATATCTTCCTGTTTACATATAGTTAACGTCGAGGCTAGTGTATGCCATCAGCGGATAACACGGCAAACCAATTTTTTCGCCTTACCGGGCTGCAAGGAGTCAGTGATGAGAAGCGTTAAGGTCTATGAAGAAGCCTGGCCATTGCATACCCCGTTTGTGATCTCCCGTGGCAGCCGCAGTGAAGCCTGCGTGGTGGTGGTCGAAATAGAAGAAGAAGGGGTTAAAGGGGTTGGTGAATGCACGCCTTATCCTCGCTACGGAGAAAGCCTTGCCTCGGTGATGGCGCAAATTATGACCCTGGTACCTGACCTGCAAACCGGGTTGACGCGTGAGGCGTTACAGCAGCGTTTACCTGCCGGGGCGGCCCGTAATGCAATTGACTGTGCGCTGTGGAGTCTTGAGGCGGCGAAGCAGCAGATATCCTTACCGTCGCTGGTTGGCGTGACGCTTCCGGAGAAAGTGGTTACCGCGCAAACGGTGGTGATTGGCGAGCCGGAGCAGATGGCTGCCAGCGCAAAAGCGCTCTTTGAGGCTGGCGCCACGCTGCTGAAGGTGAAACTCGACGATCGCTTGATCAGTGAACGCATGGTCGCCATTCGCGCGGCGGTGCCGGACGCAACGCTGATTGTCGACGCCAACGAGTCATGGCACCCGGAAGGGCTGGCCGCGCGCTGCCAGCTGCTGGCCGATCTGGGTGTGGCTATGCTGGAGCAACCGCTTCCCGTACAGGATGATGCGGCATTGAAGAACTTTATCCACCCATTGCCGATCTGCGCCGATGAAAGCTGCCATACCCGCGAGAGTCTCGACGGTTTAGCGGGCTGCTATGAGATAGTGAATATCAAACTCGATAAAACCGGTGGGCTGACCGAGGCGCTGGCGCTGGCGTCGCAGGCACAGGCGAAGGGGTTTGCGTTGATGCTGGGATGCATGCTCTGTACTTCCCGGGCGATTAATGCGGCGCTACCGCTGGTGAATCAGGTCCGGTTTGCCGATCTCGATGGCCCGACCTGGCTGGCGGTTGACGTTTCGCCTGCGCTCACCTTCACCAGCGGAGTGCTTCATCTTTGAGGCTGCCAGCGCAGAAGATCTACCATCGCTTTCAGGTATTTTTCGCTGGCTTCGTCGGAAGATATTGGGGGGAATTCAGCGGTGATGCAATGCAAATCCAGATCGGCGCACCAGCTACCAAATGACCCCGGGGTTTCATAGCCGACGCTGCTGACCAGAGGCAGGGCAAAGGCATCGGCAAGCCACTGCCCCAGCGCGGAGTGGCGGGGATCTTCAATACAGGCCAGCGGATCGTGAAATGAGACAACCCACGCGGGGTGGATCTTGTGGATTAACTGGCAGAGTGCCTGTGTTTCTGGCTCTGAGCCGGGTTTTTCTCCCGTCAGTAACACCACGTCACGCTCTTCAGCCGAGCTGTTCCAGCGGTATACCGTTTCACCGGCGCGCCAGTTGGCCGCCGGGAAGTTGCGGTTTAAGTCTATCCCTCTCGCATTCGCCCGCAGCCCAAGCTGACAGCCATCCGGGTTGACGGTCAGGATCACATGATGCCGGCGTAGTGTCGGTGCAAGGGTGCGTAACGCGCAGGAGAGGGTGACGATCGAGGAGTTCTCATCGCCGTGCGTTCCCGCAATAATCAGGCCGCTATGACGATCGGCATCCGGTGCGGGAAACCAGATTAGCGGTGCACCTAAGAAAGACTGGCCATAATGTTCGGTGCCTGGCGGGAAAGCGCCACGTTCCGTTCTTGGTCGGGTAACTGCCATAGGAAATCCTGATAAAGAAGTGCTTACTGGCAGTGTTGTGCAAAACCCACGTTTAATCAAATAGTTTCATCGAAGAACGAAGATTGCCAGATATCACCTTTCCGGCTTAAGGTATTTGCATTTCGCCGTTTCGAAACAAATAATTACGCATTCGCGTATTACCGATTTCTAAAGGGGATCTCATGAAGCATCCTGTTTCGCTGCTTTTTTCTGCACTGTGCCTTTGCGGGCTATCGTCATTTTCTTACGCTGCTGATGTGCCAAAGGGGACGGTGCTGGCGCAAAAACAGGAACTGGTCAGACACATCAAAGACGAACCCGCGTCACTGGACCCGGCCAAGGCCGTGGGGCTACCCGAGATTCAGGTGATTCGCGATCTGTTTGAAGGCCTGGTTAATCAGAATGAGAAAGGGGAGTTGACGCCGGGCGTGGCGACGCGCTGGCAGAGTAACGATAACCGCATCTGGACATTTACCCTGCGTGATGATGCAAAATGGTCTGACGGCACGCCGGTCACGGCGCAGGATTTTGTCTACAGCTGGCAGCGTCTGGTTGACCCGAAAACCACCTCGCCGTTTGCCTGGTTTGCTGCTCTGGCAGGCATTAACAACGCTCAGGCGATTATTGATGGCAAAGCGGCGCCCGATACGCTGGGGGTAACGGCGGTGGATGCCAGAACGTTACGCGTTCAGCTCGATAAACCGCTGCCGTGGTTTAGCAACCTGACGGCAAACTTCGCGTTCTATCCGGTTCAGAAAGCAAACGTCGAAAGCGGTAAAGAGTGGACGCGTCCGGGATCCCTGGTGGGCAATGGTGCCTATGTGCTGAAAGATCGTGTGGTGAATGAGAAGCTGGTCGTTGTGCCGAATACCCACTACTGGGATAACGCGAAAACTGTTCTTCAAAAAGTGACGTTTATTCCGATCAACCAGGAGTCTTCCGCCACCAAACGCTACCTGGCAGGTGATATTGATATCACCGAGTCGTTCCCGAAAAACCTGTACCAGAAATTGCTCAAGGATATTCCTGGACAGGTATACACGCCGCCGCAGCTGGGAACGTATTACTATGCATTTAACACGCAAAAGGGCCCGACCGCCGATTCCCGCGTGCGTCTGGCGCTGAGTATGACCATCGATCGCCGGATTATGGCGGAGAAAGTGTTAGGTACGGGAGAAAAACCAGCCTGGCATTTCACGCCTGATGTGACGGCAGGTTTCACGCCAGAGACATCACCGTTTGAGCAGATGTCGCAGCAGGAGTTAAACGCGCAGGCCAAAACCTTGCTGCAGGCGGCGGGGTATGGTCCTCAGCGTCCACTGAAGCTGACCCTGTTGTATAACACTTCAGAGAACCATCAGAAAATCGCGATTGCGGTGGCTTCGATGTGGAAGAAGAACTTGGGGGTAGACGTCAAACTGCAAAACCAGGAGTGGAAAACCTATATCGATAGCCGAAACACAGGGAATTTTGATGTGATCCGCGCGTCCTGGGTCGGGGACTACAACGAGCCATCGACCTTCCTGTCGCTGCTGACATCAACCCACAGCGGCAATATCTCCCGTTTTAACGACCCGGCTTACGATAAGATCATCAATCAGGCGACGCTTGAAACCACCGCCGAAGCCCGTAATGCGGATTACAACCGGGCGGAGAAGATCCTCACGGAAAAAGCGCCAATTGCGCCGATCTACCAGTACACCAACGGACGTCTGATTAAACCCTGGGTGAAGGGATATCCGATCAATAACCCTGAAGATGTGGCGTATAGCCGCACGATGTATATTGTGAAGCATTGAAAAACGCGAGTCCGCTAATTTATTTCCCCTCCTGATACTGCGCTGGCCCGATATCACGTGCCAGCGCTTTTTCTGTTCATTGTAGATCGTGAAAACGGCGCTGTATTGATACTGTGTTTTACAGCGCTGGGTATTGCTCTTTTTTTTAATTAAGAGAAATATTCATATTTTGAATATATTGCATTTCGTTAAAAAAACTGTCCATTATTGGACTTTTTAATGGGGGTCGCGTCTTGCGGCAGCGTGTAAACATTGATGCGGGTCATATTATTAGGTGGCGCTGTAGATATTTTCTCTCGTATTGATTTAAATCAATAACGTTGCTTTGTTTGGATATGGATCTTCATTTTTTCACAGAAATAGCCACTAATGATGACTATTTTCGGAGTTGTGGTTGATATTTCTTTATGAAAAGGCATGCTGCAAAACCATATTTTATTTATATAGAGTAAAATTCTTAAGGAATGTCTTAATTTGGCCTTTGATTCCAGGTAGTTGATCTATTGTAGCGTTTTGTTCTAATATTGATTTATTCAGAAACGTCGTTAACTTCAACAAACATTCCTTAAGGAAAGGGACTGCTATGGCTGATACGTTCCAGAACGAAGTGCCTAAGGCACGCATTAATTTAAAACTTGCATTGCATACCGGAGGGGCGCAGAAGAAAGTTGAGCTACCCCTTAAATTACTCACTGTCGGTGATTTCAGTAACGGTAAAGAGAGCCGACCATTATCTGAAAGAAAGAAAATTAACGTCAACAAAAATAACCTCAACAGTGTACTTTCGGAATTTAACCCGGAGGTCAATATGACGGTTCCGAATACGCTGGCGGGTGAGCGTACGGAAGAGAATGTGACGCTGCGCTTTTCAGATATGAAAGATTTTGAACCCGAACAGGTGGCCCGACAAATTCCCCAGCTTCGTGCCATGCTGGCGATGCGTAATTTATTACGTGACCTCAAGTCCAATCTGCTGGATAACGCCACTTTCAGAAAAGAGCTCGAGAAAATTCTTAAGGACCCGGCGCTGTCTCAGGAATTACGTAACGAAATGAGTGCCCTGGCCCCGAAATAAAAACGGGCGCGTCTTTTAATGGATTAAACGAGAGAATGCTGATGTCTGTTAATACTGAAAATGGCTCCGCGCAGGGGCTGACCACTGTGCTGGAAAAAGAGAGCGTCTACGCCTCCCTGTTCGACAAAATCAACCTGACCCCGGCCACAAGCCTGGGCGATATCAATGCGTTTCTGGACGATGCCGCACTGTCTGATGCTCCGGCAGGTGAGCGCCTGACAGCGGCAATGCAGGTATTTATGGACTGCATCCGCAAATCCGGCCAGCCAGTGGAAAAACTCGATAAAACCCTGATTGACCACCATATCGCGGAGCTGGATTTCCAAATCAGCCGCCAGCTGGATGCGGTGATGCATCATGCAGAATTCCAGAAGGTGGAATCCCTGTGGCGTGGACTGAAGCAACTGGTGGACAACACCGACTACCGCCAGAACGTGAAAACGGAAATTCTGGATGTGTCAAAAGAGGATCTGCGACAGGACTTCGAAGATGCGCCGGAACTTATCCAGAGCGGCCTGTACTGGCACACCTATACCGCTGAATACGACACCCCGGGCGGCGAGCCGATTGGCTCGGTTATTTCAGCGTACGAATTTGACGCAAGTCCGCAGGACGTGGCGCTGTTGCGCAATATCTCGAAAGTCTCTGCCGCCGCGCATATGCCGTTTATCGGTGCCGTCGGGCCGAAATTCTTCCTCAAGGAATCGATGGAAGAGGTGGCCGCGATTAAGGACATCGGTAACTACTTTGACCGTGCCGAATACATCAAATGGAAATCCTTCCGCGACACCGACGATGCCCGTTATATCGGCCTGGTGATGCCGCGCGTGCTGGGGCGTCTGCCTTACGGTCCGGACACGGTTCCGGTTCGCAGTTTCAACTATGTTGAGCAGGTGAAAGGTCCGGACCACGAAAAATACCTGTGGACAAGCGCATCTTTCTCCTTCGCCTCCAACATGGTGAAGAGCTTCATCAATAATGGCTGG